>CAXNEG010000230.1:0-3011 GCA_964201305.1 Polaromonas sp. | reverse complement strand
ACGTCCAACTCCACCGTGGGCTGGAGCCGGCCGGACCAAGGCGCCTTGCTCGCACTCGAAGACGGCAAGCTGACGCTGCCATCGGTGGTCTTTTTTCATGCGGAGGACGGTCATACCAGCTACGGACGTGCCGCGCTGGCCGATTACCTGAGCGGTGATGAAGGTCGCATGATGCGCTCGCTCAAAAGCCTGCTGGGCACTTCGCTGATGGATGACTTCACCGAAGTGATGGGCCGCGTGCTGCCCTTTCGTGAATTGCTGGCGCTGTTCATCGGTGAGCTCAAGGCGCGCGCAGAGCAGGCCGCCGGCCAGCCCTTTGACAGCGCCGTGCTGGGGCGTCCCGTTTATTTTGTGGACGACGATCCGGTGGCCGACCGGCTGGCCCAGGACACTTTGGCCGGCATTGCCCGGGCCACCGGCTTAAAGCACATCGAGTTTCAGTACGAACCGATTGCCGCGGCCTTTGACTACGAGTCGCAGATCCGCCGTGAAGAGCTGGTGCTGGTGGTCGATATCGGCGGCGGCACCTCTGACTTTGCCCTGGTGCGCTTGGGGCCGCAGCGCGCCGCCCGCCCTGATCGCAAGGACGATATCCTGGCCAGCGGCGGTGTGCACATTGGCGGCACCGACTTTGACAAGCATCTGAGCCTGGCGGGTGTGATGCCTTTGCTCGGGCTGGGCAGCCGGCTTAAAAGCGGGCTGGACATGCCCTCGGCGGTTTACTTTCATCTGGCCACTTGGCACACCATCTACCAAGCTTACACGGGCAAAGCCTGGGCCAACATCAGCGAGTTAGCGCTGCTTGCCAGTGAACCAGAGAAGCTTAGAGCTCTGCAAAAGCTGGTCCAGCAAAAAGACGGTCACTGGTTGGCACTGCAAGTTGAAAGCGCCAAGATCCATTTGTCCAGTCATGAAACTGCAAGCCTAGACCTCAGCCGCATCGGTGCAGGCGCAGACCTCAGCTTGCAACGCAGCGTTTTGGATGGGGCGATCAAGGACCTGGTCGGGCGCGTCGGGCAGACCGTAGAAGCTTTGCTGACACATGCCCAAGTGCGTGCGGAGGCGGTGGACACCGTGTTTTTCACCGGCGGCTCCAGCGGTGTGCCGCTGCTGCGCCAGCGTGTGGGTGAGTTGCTGCCGGCAGCGCGCCGGGTGGAGGGCGATCTGTTTGGCAGCATTGGCGCCGGTCTGGCGCTCGATGCTGTGCACAAGTTCGGTTAAGCCGGGGCGCCTAAGCGGCGAAGCCATTCACCGGTTGGTTTTCAGCCGTTCAGCACTTCGAGCAAACGGTCCAGCCCGCCTTCGTTGATGGCGACCATGGCCTGAGCGCGCACTTGCGGTTTGGCGTGGTAGGCCACCGACAGGCCGGCTGCGCCCATCATGGGCAGGTCGTTGGCGCCGTCGCCCATGGCAATGGTCTGCTCGGCGCTGATGCCCAGGTCGGCGCAGGTTTGCAGCAGCATCTTGCGTTTTTCGGCGCCGTCGCAAATGTCGCCCCAGGGCTGATCGATCATGCGCCCGGTCAGCAGGCCGTTCTCGATCTCCAGCACGTTGGAGCGGGTGAAATCTATGGCCAGTTCGTCGCGCACCCGGTCGGTGAAAAACGTGAAGCCGCCGCTGACCAGCATCACCTTGAGCCCGGCTGCCTTGCAGGCAGCCACCAACTTGGCTGCGCCCGGGTTCAGGCGCAGGCGCTCGCGGTAAACGCTTTCCATGCTGGCCACGCTGACACCTTTGAGCAAGGCCACGCGCATGCGCAGGCTTTCTTTGTAGTCGGCAATCTCGCCGCGCATCGCGGCCTCTGTGATGGCGGCCACCTCGGTTTTGCGACCTACTGCGTCTGCAATTTCATCCACGCATTCGATGTTGATCAGTGTTGAATCCATGTCAAAGGCAATGAGTTTGTAGTCACTCAGGGTCAAGCGAGGCGTACCGGGTTTGACGACAAGGCCCGGGCTTATTTCAAGGGGGCTGGTGCTGGGGGTGTCGTTCATTGTTTTATGGGTTCAGGTTGCAGGGACTGGCTCGGCGCGCGGCTGTCCCAGCGAGCGCAGCACATCGCGCACCATCTGCGCGCGGTCTTTGGGGTCAGGCAATTCGCGCTCTATGCGCAGTTTTTCGTTGCCGGCAAGCTTGATGTGCTTGTTCTTTTGGATCAGGTGCATGATGGCCATGCCCTCGATGGGCGGGTCTTTGCGGAAGGTGATGTGGATCACGCCGGGCGCGGCATCGACCTTGACCACGCCATAAGGCTTGGCCAGCACGCGCAGACGGTGCATGTCGATCAGCGTCTGACCTTGCGGCGGCAGCTTGCCAAAGCGGTCTACGATTTCTTCGAGCAGGCTGTCGATCTGGTCGGCGGTTTTGGCGGTGGCGAGTTTTTTGTAAAAGCTCAGGCGCAAATGCACATCGCCGCAGTAGTCGTCGGGCAGCAGCGCCGGTGCGTGCAGATTGATCTCAGTCGCCACGCTCAGCGGGCTGAGCAGGTCGGGCTCGATACCGGCTTTGAGGCAACGCACGGCTTCGGACAGCATCTCGTTGTAGAGCTGAAACCCGACTTCGAGCATGTTGCCCGACTGGTTTTCGCCCAGCACCTCGCCGGCGCCGCGAATCTCCAGGTCGTGCATGGCCAAATAGAAGCCCGAGCCGAGTTCTTCCATCTGCTGGATGGCGTCGAGCCGCTGGCTGGCCTGCTTGGTCAGGCCTTCGATGTCGGGCACCATCAAATACGCATAGGCTTGGTGGTGACTGCGGCCCACGCGGCCACGCAGCTGGTGCAGCTGCGCCAGGCCGAACTTGTCGGCCCGCGCCATGACGATGGTGTTGGCGCTGGCCACGTCAATGCCGGTTTCGATGATGGTCGAGCACAGCAGCAGGTTGTAGCGCTGCGCCACAAAGTCTTTCATCACGCGCTCGAGTTCGCGCTCTGGCATCTGGCCGTGCGCCACCGCAATGCGGGCTTCGGGCAGCAGGGCTTCGAGCTTTTCGCGGCGGTTCTGGATGGTGTCCAC
>CAXNEG010000229.1:0-3049 GCA_964201305.1 Polaromonas sp. | reverse complement strand
GACCAGGTATTTTTTGGCGCCACTGTGGTGTACTTGGTGGACGGGCTGACCGAACGGTGCGTCACCATCATGGGCATCGACGAGGCCGACAGCGCTGCCGGCGAAATCAGCTGGGTGTCACCGGCCGCCCGAACCCTGCTCAAGGCGCGCGTGGGTGATGAACTTAGCTTGCTGACACCGCAGGGTGTGCAGCTGCTCGAGGTGTTGCAGGTGCGTTATCCGGCGCCGCCGGACTGAATTCCGGCTTTGAGCCTTTGCACGCGCAACACGGAAGGTGTGCGCTTGACCCCGCGGATGATGGCTGCCAGATGAACACGGTCACGCACCGACACACCAAAGCGCAACTCGGCTGCGTCTTGTGTGGACTCCTGGGCCATGTCAACCTGGGTAATGTCGGCCTCGGCGGCAGCCATGGCGGCGGCTACTCGCGCCAACACCCCTTTGACATTGACGACGGTCACCATCAAGCCTGTTTCAAAAGACCGGCTGGGTTCGTCCGACCAGTCGACAGCGATAAAGCGTTCCCTGTCCCGGTGTACCAAGCGCTTGGCCACGGCACAGTCGTCAGTGTGCACGACCAGGCCCTCACCTCGCCCCAGGTAGCCCACGATGCTGTCGCCCGGGATCGGTTTGCAGCATTTGGCCAACTGTACCGATGCCCCCTCGCTGCCATCGATCAGCAGCGAGCCTTGAGACACTGATTCATGCTCTGTGAAACGAGCTCGGCTGATGAGCAGCGCGTCAGGGCGATGCCCTGTTTCCACCATCAGCTTGACGATACGCTTGGCCACGATACTGGCAATGCGCTTGCCTAAACCTATGTCAGTCAACAAGTCGGCGCGTGAGCGGTTACCGCTGAAGCGCAGGATTTTTTCCCAAACGTGACGGCTGATTTCGTCGTCTGTCGGCAGCTTGTCTATGCCTTCGGCGCACAGCGCTTGTGTCAGCATTTTTTCGCCGAGGTCCTGCGACTCGCTCAGCGCCATGGTTTTGAGGTGATGCCGGATTTTGGAGCGCGCCCGGCCGGTGCGCACAAAGGCAAGCCAGGCCGGATTGGGGTTGGGAACCGTGCCCGTGACCACTTCGATCACGTCGCCGTTGTGAAGCTCGGAGCGCAAGGGCACTTGTTCACCATTGATCTTGGCCGCCACCGCCCGGTCGCCGATGTCGCTGTGAATCGCGTAGGCAAAGTCGACGATGGTCGCGCCGCGTGGCATCGCCATGATCTTGCTTTTGGGCGTGAAGACATAAACGGCATCGGGAAACAAGTCGATCTTGACATGGTCCCAGAACTCCGCTGCATCACGGGTTTCCTGTTGTATGTATAGCAGCGATTGCAGCCACTGCGTGCCCAGGCGTTGCGAGGCATCACTGTCCGGGTCCACAGCCTTGTACAGCCAATGTGCGGCCACACCGGACTCGGCCACGACATGCATGGCCTCGGTGCGCATTTGGAACTCGATGTTGGTGCCAAAGGGACCAATCAGAGTGGTGTGCAGTGATTGGTAGCCGTTGATTTTCGGGATGGCAATGTAGTCCTTGAAGCGACCGGGCATGGGTTTGTAGAGCTGATGCAAGACGCCCATGGCTGTGTAGCATGCGGTCAGCCCGCCCACGATGATGCGAAAGCCATAAATATCGGTGACCTGAGCAAAGGACAAATGCTTGTCGTCCATCTTGCGGTAGATCGAATAAAGCGTTTTTTCGCGGCCGTGAATGCGCACAGGAATATGGGCCGATTCGAAGGCCTCTTCGAGTTCACCTTGTACGCGTTTGATGACGTCACGGCGTCGACCTCGGGCGCGCGTCAGTGCCTTAGACAAAGCGGCATAGCGCCAAGGGTGAAGATGTCGGAATGCCAGGTCCTGAAGTTCCCGGTAGGTGGTGTTTAAACCGAGACGGTGGGCGATGGGGACGTAGATGTCAAGGGTTTCGCTGGCAATGCGGGCCCACTTGTCGCGCGGCACGTCGCTCAATGTGCGCATGTTGTGGGTTCGATCGGCAAGCTTCACCAGAATGACGCGCACGTCGCGCGCCATGGCCAGCAGCATTTTGCGGAAAGACTCTGCCTGGTTTTCTTCGCGGGTGTTGAATTCGAGTTTTTCGAGCTTGGTCAGACCATCCACCAGCTCAGCCACGGGCGCGCCAAAACGCTCGATCAGCTCGGGCTTGGTGACGCCGCAGTCTTCAATGGCGTCATGAAGAAGCGCCGCCATCAAGGCCTGGGCATCGAGCTTCCATTCTGCGCATTGTTGCGCGACGGCAATCGGGTGGGTGATGTAGGGCTCGCCACTGTTGCGCAGCTGCCCCAGATGGGCTTCATCGGCATAGCGGTAGGCGCTGCGTACGTTGTCTACGTCGGCAACACTCATGTAATCGAGTTTGTCTGTGAGCGCAGCAAAACTGGCCGCAGCTGCATTGACAGCAGCCGGCGTCGGTTTGGCCAGGAGGGGAGAAAGCAGGGCGCTCATGCCTTAAATGTAGCGCGAGCGCGCCCTGCATGGTTTGGAGCGGGTTGTTTGGCGTTGCCGCCAAAGAAAAAAGCACCGCCTGGCGGTGCTTTTGGGGAGTGTCCAGCGGCTTAAAGCGGGACTTTTTTGAGCATCTCCAAGCCGATCTTGCCAGCCGCAATTTCACGCAGGGCGGTCACGCCAGGCTTGTTCTTGCTTTCGATCTTGGGGGCATGGCCCTGACTGAGCATGCGGGCGCGGTAGGTGGCCGCCAGCACCAGTTCGAAACGGTTGGGGATTTTTTCCAGGCAGTCTTCAACTGTGATGCGGGCCATGATGATCTCCGGGTAAGCAATAAAGGGCTGGGGGCAGCGTGGTTTTCAAGTAATGTTCAGGGCTTTGAAGATGTCAACGCGGGCACGCCGCTGAGCTGAAAACTTGAGCCGCTGGGCGTGAACAATGGTTTTCAGGTCGAAAACCGCACGCTCGAACAATTCGTTGATTATAACGAAGTCAAATTCCCGGGCCTGGGCCATCTCGATGGCGGCGTTCTTCAGACGCAACTCAATGACCTCGGCCGTGTCTTCCCCGCGGCGCTG
>CAXNEG010000228.1:0-3122 GCA_964201305.1 Polaromonas sp. | reverse complement strand
CGGCAATGGTGACGGCCAAACCTGCAAGGTGGCCAATCAGATCATCGTGGCGCTGAACATTGCCGCCGTAGGTGAGGCTTTGCTGTTTGCCAGCAAAGCCGGCGCTGACCCGGCCAAGGTGCGTCAAGCCCTGATGGGCGGGTTTGCTTCTTCACGCATCCTGGAAGTGCATGGCGAGCGCATGATCAAGCGCACTTTCAATCCGGGCTTTCGCATTGGCCTGCATCAAAAAGATTTGAGCCTGGCTCTCAGCGGTGCCCGCGCTCTGGGCGTGGCTTTGCCGCAAACGGCAGGTGCTGCGCAGCTGATGCAGGTGTGCAGTGCCAACGGCATGCAGGACCTGGACCACTCGGCGCTGGTGCGGGCCCTTGAGTTGATGGCAGGGCATGACGTCGCCAAGGCCTGAGCGCTCAGGCCTTGAGTGTTTAGGTGCTCAGGCGCTCAGCCGCGAAGAGTAGCGGCAGACCTGCGGGTCAAACCAGGTATTGGAGAACTCCGCCAGTTCACCGCTGGCCGTCCATGACTGGCGCACGATAAAACCGCTGACCTCGTCGCTGTTAATGCCGAAGGCTTTCGCCCGCCAGGCCGGAACAGCGGCGGCTGAGATGTGGTCCTCGACGCGGCTGATCCACACGTTAAAAGCTGTCTGGTAAAACAGGTACATCGAGTCGCCCAGGTTTTTAGCCTTGAGCTTGTCGTGGTGACGTGCATCAAACCAAATCTCCTCCAAGGCTACCGGCGTGCTGTTAAGAAACCGTAAACGCCGCACACGCCATGCTTCAGGGTGCGCGCTGGCACCCAGCACCGGCACCTCAGGCGGACGCGCGACCAGCGCCAAACTCAAAATCTTGGCCGTTGGCAGACCCGGTCCGTCCAGCAGCTCGAGCCGGAAAAATTCATAAATGCTTTTGCCAGTCTGGCTGCTGCGCACATACGTGCCAGAGCCCTGAATGCGCTCGAGAACTTGTTGCTCTTGCAGCAGGGCCAGCGACTTGCGCAAAGTGCCTACAGCCACGCCCAAGGACACAGCCAGTTCGGCTTCGGTGGGCAAGCGTTCGCCTGCGCGCCAGTGGCCAGCCCGGATTTGCCGCGTCAGCAACTCCGAAATCTGCAGGTAAATAGGAAGGGGCTTGGCCCGCGCAAGTGCGTTCATCTGGAACCAATGGTAATTGGATTGCCGGCGAACTTAAATTCATGTACTATTCATGCACTTTTTAAAACCCTGTGGGGAAATTGTTGATGCAAGTTGTACCGATACGGGGTGAAGGCCTTGCTGGCGCCGAAGTTGCTTGGTTTGCACCGCTTTGCTCAGACGACTTTCGCCATCTGGGCGTGCCGCAGGGTGATTTGCGCAGCAGCTGGGAGAACACGAGCCGCATCGTGCTGCGGGCCGAGCAGCATGGCTTTCGCAATGTACTGTGCCCCTCTTCCTACCAGGTGGGGCAGGACACGCTGAGCTTTGTTGCTGCCATGGCGCCGCTGACCTCGCGCATCAACTTGCTGGCAGCCATCCGATGCGGCGAGATGCATCCTGCCATGCTGGCGCGCACCGTTGCCACGCTGGATCACATGCTGGAGGGTCGGCTGACGCTGAACGTCATTTCCTCGGATTTTCCCGGTGAAAAGGCCGACAGCGACTACCGTTACCGCCGCTCCTTTGAGGTGGTCGAAATCCTCAAGCAAGCCTGGGCGCAGGACGAAATCAACTACCAAGGCCAGATCTACCAGCTCCAGGGTTTAACGACTGACCCGGTAAGGCCGTACCAGCAAAACGGTGGGCCGCTGTTGTACTTTGGCGGCTACAGCCCGCCGGCGCTGGAGCTGTGTGGTGCGCACTGTGATGTGTACCTGATGTGGCCTGAAACCCGCGAGATACTGGCGCAACGCATGCGCGATGTGCATGCGCGTGCAGCCCATTACGGTCGTGTGCTGGACTACGGGCTGCGGATACACATGATCGTGCGCGACACGGAGGCCGAAGCGCGCGAGTACGCGCGTGAACTCGTCTCCCAGTTGGACGACGAAAAAGGCCGCGAGATACGCGCCCGTGCACTCGATGCCGGCAGCCTGGGTGTCTCTACCCAGGCGCGCAGCCGCGAGTTGGCCGACATCGAAGGTTATGTCGAGCCGCATTTATGGACGGGTGTGGGTCGTGCCCGCAGCGGCTGTGGTGCGGCGCTGGTTGGCAGTGTGGACCAGGTGCTCAGTGAAATTCATGCCTACCAAAAGATGGGCATTCGTGCATTTATTTTTTCGGGCTACCCGCACCTCGATGAATGCGACATATTTGGCAGCAAGGTACTGCCACAATTGCAAACTTGCTCGCTGGCCCATGCTTACGGCCGCATACCGGCCAGCACCCCCGCCACCCCACTTGGACTAGGAACTCGTCGATGAAGATGCCCCGCGTTGAATTGAACCCCGGCCTGTCGCTCAGCCGACGGGCTTACGGCGTCTGGCGCCTGTCTGAAGCGGCGGACACATCGGCGCAAGCCGTCGCCGGCCGGATTCAGGCTTGCCTGGACCAGGGCATCACGACTTTTGACCATGCCGACATCTACGGCGGCTACAGCTGCGAAGCCTTGTTCGGTGCGGCGCTGCGGGCCCAGCCTGGCCTGAAGGCGCGCATAGAAATTGTCACCAAGTGCGACATCATGCTGGTGTCAGAGCAGCGACCGGACAACCGCGTCAAACATTACGACACCTCCGCCGCCCACGTGCAGGCCAGCGTGGAGCGCTCTTTAAAAAATATCGGCGTGGACGCCATTGACCTGCTGTTGATTCACCGGCCCGACCCGCTGATGGACCACCACGCTTTGGGCACCTGTCTGGACAGCTTGATTCAAAGCGGCAAGGTGCTTGCGGCGGGCGTGTCCAACTTCATGCCCTGGGACATGGAATTGCTCCAGTCGGCCATGAAAAACTCCCTGGTGACCAATCAGATTGAAATCGGGCTCATGCAAACCCGTGGCTTTGTGGATGGACAAATTGCCCATGCACAGCGCCTGGGTGTGCCGGTTATGGCCTGGTCACCCCTGGGCGGTGGTCGTTTGTTTGGCCAGGATGCTGCGGCCTTACGTTTGCGTCCGGCACTGCAGCGCGTTGCAGGCGCGCAGGGCGTT
>CAXNEG010000227.1:0-3127 GCA_964201305.1 Polaromonas sp. | reverse complement strand
CTGCTGGTGATCAACATTGTGTATGCGTTTTTTGACACCTTCGCCATCGTTGACGCGGCCACCCAGGGCGGGCCGGGACGGGAGACATCGATCCTGGTTTACAAGGTGTATTACGACGGTTTCAAGGCCATGGACATGGGTGGCTCGGCTGCTCAGTCGGTGGTGCTGATGGCCATCGTCATCTCGCTGACTGTGATTCAATTTCGCTATGTTGAGAAAAAGGTTCAGTACTGACCATGGTTGAAAGACGACCCCTCATGGACTTGCTGGCCCACGCCGTGATGCTGATGGGGGTGCTGATCGTGGCGTTTCCGCTGTACCTGGCTTTTGTGGCCTCGACGCACACTGCGCAGGACATCGTGCAAGCCCCCATGCCCCTGATGCCCGGCTCGCATTTCTGGGAAACCTACAAGGCCGCACTCTTCGGCCGGGATGTCAGCGTGGCTTCGGGCGCGCCGGTGGCACGCATGATGTGGGTGAGCCTGGTGACGGCGTTGGTCATCACCTTCGGCAAGATCACGATCTCGCTTTTGTCGGCGTTTGCGATTGTCTATTTCCGATTTCCACTCAAGAATTTTTTCTTCTGGATGATCTTCATCACGCTGATGCTACCGGTTGAGGTACGCATCGGCCCGACCTACCAGGTCGTGTCGGACCTGGGCATGCTCAACACCTACGCCGGCCTGACCATCCCGCTGATTGCGTCAGCCACCGCCACCTTTTTGTTCCGGCAGTTTTTCCTCACAGTGCCTGACGAGCTGGTGGAGGCGGCGCGCATGGACGGCGCCGGCCCGATGCGTTTTTTGTGGGACATCCTTTTGCCACTGTCTAAAACCTCGATTGCCGCCTTGTTTGTGATTCAGTTCATTTATGGCTGGAACCAGTACCTCTGGCCACTGCTGGCCACCACCAGCGAAGACATGTATCCGGTGGTGATCGGCATCAAGCGCATGATCGCAGGCGGCGATGCCGGCAACGAGTGGAATGTCGTCATGGCCACTGCCCTGCTGGCGATGCTGCCGCCGGCCATCGTTGTGGTGTTGATGCAAAAATGGTTCGTCAAGGGCCTGGTCGACACCGAAAAATAAAGCACAGAAAACCCATGGCATCCATCTCACTTCATCAGGTTACCAAGACCTACGGCAGCGGTAAGCAGGCGCTGCAGGTGCTGCACGGCGTGAGCGCCGACATCCGGGACCGTGAATTCGTCGTCATAGTCGGGCCCTCAGGCTGCGGCAAGTCGACCTTGCTGCGCATGGTGGCCGGGCTCGAAGAAATCAGCAGCGGCACCATCTCGATCGGCGATCGCGTGGTCAACACGCTGGAGCCGGCCGAGCGCGATATCGCGATGGTGTTCCAGAACTATGCGCTGTACCCGCACATGAGCGTGTTTGACAACATGGCCTACGGGCTGAAAATCGCCAAGGTGCCTAAAAACGAAATCCGCACGCGGGTTGACAAGGCAGCCCAGATCCTCGAGCTGGGCCATTTGCTGGACCGCAAGCCGCGCGAGTTGTCCGGAGGCCAGCGCCAGCGCGTGGCCATGGGACGGGCCATCGTGCGCCAGCCGCAGGTTTTTTTGTTTGACGAGCCGCTGTCAAATCTGGACGCCAAATTGCGCGCCCAGACCCGGCTGGAGATTCAAAAACTCCACCGGAATTTAAATATCACCAGCCTGTTTGTCACGCACGACCAGGTCGAAGCCATGACGCTGGCCGAACGCATGATCGTCATGAACGCCGGGCATATGGAGCAGTTCGGCACGCCCGACGAGGTCTACAACCGGCCAGCCAGCACTTTTGTGGCCAGCTTTATCGGCTCACCGCCCATGAACCTGCTGAAAAACGCGCCCAACGCCGACTTCGGCGGACCGACCGGTGCGACCCTGGGCATACGGCCCGAGCATTTGCAAATCACCCGCAGCGGCTGGGCGGTGCAGATTGACACGATCGAGATGCTGGGCGCGGAGCGCCTGGTTTATGGCCACATGGGAGATGCGCCGCTGATCGTGCGCATGGACGAAAGCCTGCCCTGCCCCACCCTGGGTGCGCGCATTCATGTGTCGCCAAGGCCAGAGCGCTTGCACTGGTTTGACAGCAAGACCGGACAACGCTTGGAGAAAGCCGCATGAACACCGATTGGCCCTACCCGCGCTGGGTCGCGCACCGCGGCGCCGGCAAACTGGCCCCCGAAAACACTCTGGCGGCGTTTCGACTCGGTGCCCGCTATGGCTACCGGATGTTTGAGTGCGACGTCAAACTGAGCGCGGATGAAGTGCCCTTTTTACTGCACGACGCCTCACTGGAGCGCACCACCAACGGCCAGGGCATTGCCGGGCAATTGAGCTGGGCCGAACTCTCGCGCCTGGACGCCGGCAGCTGGCATTCGCGCGCCTACGCGGGCGAGCCGATCGCCAGCCTGGACGCCGTGGCGCGCTATTGCCTGGGCAACGGATTTGCGCTGAACATCGAGATCAAGCCCACGCCCGGTGCCGAATCGCTGACCGGCGCGCTGGTGGCCGATGCGGCTGCGCGACTGTGGGCGCAAGCCCCGGCCGGGGCCATGGCCCCGCTGCTGACCTCTTTCAGCCCCGATGCACTGGAGGCTGCGCAATCAGCGCAGCCCCAACTGCCGCGCGGCCTGCTGCTCGAGCAGCTATGGACCGGCTGGCTTGAAACTGCCTTGCGGCTGGGCTGCGTGGCGGTGGTGTGCAACCAGGCGCTGTGGGATGAATCTAGCGTGCGCCAGGCGCGCAGCGCGGGCCTGCGGATGTCGAGCTACACCGTCAATGACGAATGGGCGGCAGAGCGCCTGCTGGCGCTAGGCACCGACGCCATCATCACCGACCGGATCGATCTGTTTTCTGCATCGCGCTGAGCGCGCACGGATAGACTCAGGCGCGCCAACCGCGCATCAACAACCATTGGGCAATGGCGGCCATCAAGGCCATCGCGGCATAAGTCAGCAGTTTGCCGTCCTGTGAGAAAAACACCAGCCCGGCCACCAAAACCAACACATTGACCAGCGCCACGATCGCAAACTGCCGGCCCCAGCCCATGCGACCAGACCTGGCAGCGCTGCGCCCCCCCGGCCAGCGCCGGGCTGCCAGCACCACACACAAGGCCAC
>CAXNEG010000226.1:0-3133 GCA_964201305.1 Polaromonas sp. | reverse complement strand
GGCCTGACCCCAGGGCAGATTCAGGTGGTTGAACCCTTTGCCGACCAGGCCACCAAACTGCAGTCCCAATTCGGCGTGCGCGTGATGGCCGGCTCACATGCCAGCCTGGGCAGCGCCGCCCTGGTGGTGTGGGCGGTCAAGCCCCAGGTGTTCAGTCAGGCCGCCGCTGATGTGCGCACGCACACGCCAGGTGCGCTGCACCTGAGCGTGGCGGCCGGCATCCGCTCAGACAGCATTGCGCGCTGGCTGGGCAGCGAGCGCGTGGTGCGGGCCATGCCCAACACACCCGCACTGATTGGCCTGGGCATGACCGCGCTGCTGGCGCGGCCGGCCGTCACGGCAGCCGACCGTTTGATCGTCGAAGCCGTGGTGCAAACCACGGGCGATCACCTGTGGCTGGCGCAGGAAGAGCAACTTGACGCAGTCACGGCCCTGTCGGGCTCAGGCCCGGCCTATGTGTTTTATTTCATGGAAGCCATGGTCGAAGCCGGTGTCGAGATGGGGCTGGATGCAGCCCAGTCACGGCAGCTGGCACTGGCCACCTTTGTCGGCGCATCGGCGCTGGCGCAAGCCTCCGGCGAGCCGCTGGCAACGCTGCGCGAGCGCGTCACCTCCAAGGGCGGAACCACTTATGCAGCCCTCACCGCCATGCAGGCCAGCGGCCTCAAGCCGCAGTTCAAGGCCGCCATGCATGCAGCCCGTCAGCGCGCTTCAGAGCTGGGAGCCGAGTTCGGCGCGGCCTGAAAGCATTCGGTTACAGTCATCAAGCATCCATCCCCTCTTTCCCCATTTGAAAAATATATGAAAAAAATTCTCAGCCTCTTCGCTACCGCAGCAGCTCTGGCCTTGCCCCTGGCCGTGATTTCCACACCAGTTCTGGCTCAGGCACCGGCCGTTGCGCCTTCAGCGCCAGCCGCACCTGCTGCTGCGCCCGCAGCTGCCCCGGCAGACAAAGCAGCACCAGCCAAAACCAAAAAAGCTAAAAAAGCCAAGAAGGCCAAAAAAGCCAAGGCTGCTAAACCCGCCGCCTGAGACTTCAGCGCGATCAAAAAAGCCCGCTTGAAGCGGGTTTTTTTCGTCTGACACAAAGGGTGTTCTTCAGCCCCGGGAAATCGGCCCATAAGACAAGGCCACACCCGCAAAGACCGCGAATCCCAGCCAGTGGTTCAGGCGAAAAGCCTTGAAGCAGGGCTCGCGCTGGCGGTCGCGGATCAGCCATCCGTGCCATAAGGCCTGCACTGCGGCCACAGCCAGCCCCGCCACATAAAAAGAATTGAAAGATTGCGGCCACATGGCCAGCGTCCAGATCGTCAGGTACAGCCCGTAGCAAAGCATGATGGCCGCCACGTCAAAACGCCCCAGCGTGATGGCCGAGGTTTTGATGCCGATCTTCAGGTCGTCATCGCGGTCCACCATGGCGTACTCGGTGTCATAAGCCAACACCCAGAACAGATTGCCCAGCAGCAGCACCCAGGCCAGCACTGGCACCTGGCCTTGCACAGCGGCAAAAGCCATGGGGATACCAAAGCTGAATGCCACGCCCAACACCGCCTGCGGCATGGCGACATAGCGTTTGGCGTAGGGGTAGACGATGGCTACGCCCAATGCGGCAAACGACCACAGCACCGCGGCGCGCTGGGTGGTCAGCACCAAAGCAAAAGCAGCGAGTGCCAGCGCTGCGCCCAGCAGCAATGCCTCTTTGACGGAAACAGCACCGCGCGTGACCGGCCGGCCGGCGGTGCGTTTGACATGCCGGTCAAAGTCACGGTCGGCCACGTCATTGACACAGCAACCGGCGCTGCGCATGAGGATGGTGCCCAGCGTGAATACCGTCAACAAATGCCAGCCTGGAAAACCGCCGGCGGCGATCCACAAGGCTGACAGCGTGGGCCACAGCAGCAGCAGCCAGCCGGCCGGCCGGTCCCAGCGGATTAACTGCAAGTACAAGGCGAGCTTGCCGGGTGGCGGGGTAGCGGGCAACTCAGACGACATGGGGCGGTGGGTGGCTTGAAGGCTGGGCGCGCGGCGCTCAGGACAAGCGCGTTACGCCCGGCAATTCGCAGGCATAAATCGCATTGCGCAGCGCGGCGATGGCTTCGTAACGCGTGAAACTGCGGCGCCAGGCCAGCACCACGCGGCGCGTGGGCACATGGCCTTCAAAAGGCAGGTAGCGGATGAAAGAGGGTTCGTCTGATGGCACGCCTTTGGTGGTCACAGCCTTGGCCCCTTTACGCGCTTTAGCAGGACTGCCCAAAGCCGCCAGTTCGCCCTTGGGCACGCTCAGGCGCGGCACCAGCGTCACGCCCATGCCGGCGGCCACCATGTGTTTGATGGTCTCCAGCGATGAGCCCTCAAAGCTTTTGCTGATGCCTTCGGTGTTGCTGGAAAAACGCGCGAACTCGGGGCAGACCTCCAGCACATGGTCGCGAAAGCAGTGGCCGTTGCCCAGCAAGAGCATGGTTTGTTGCTTGAGCTCTTCGGCCGTGATGCTGCTGCGTGCGGCCAACGGGTGATCACTGGGTACGGCGGCGACAAAAGGTTCGTCGTAGAGCGGCGCAATCGCCAGGTTGGTGTCGGGAAAAGGCTCGGCCAGAATCGCACAGTCGATCTCGCCGGTGCGCAGCTCTTCAAGCAGTTTGACAGTGAAATTTTCTTGCAGCATCAAGGGCATTTGCGGGCTGAGTGTGATGTTCTGGCGCACCAGATCGGGCAGCAGGTAAGGGCCTATGGTGTAGATGATCCCCAGGCGCAAGGCGCCGGCCAGCGGATCTTTGCCGCGCTTGGCGATCTCGCGGATGCTGTCGGCCTGCTCCAGCACGCTTTGGGCCTGGCGCACGATCTCCAGCCCCAGCGGCGTGACGGTGATCTCGTTGGCGTTGCGCTCGAACAGCTTGACCTGCAGTTCTTCCTCGAGCTTCTTGATCGCCACGCTCAGGGTCGGCTGAGACACATGGCAAGCCTCGGCGCCGCGGCCGAAATGTTTTTCGCGCGCCACGGCCACGATGTATTTGAGTTCGGTGAGGGTCATGCGCTGATTGTCCTGCTTTGTCGCTCAGGCCTTGAGGTAGTCGGCTTTGCCGCCCAGCCAGCGCAGGATGTGGCGCTGCGCGAGCGCGTTGTGCCGGTCCAGCAT
>CAXNEG010000225.1:0-3139 GCA_964201305.1 Polaromonas sp. | reverse complement strand
CTGACTATGTTGAAGGCGCCATCGCCGGCCAGCCGGTGCATGCGCTGGCGGGCATTGCTTTTCAGCGCCAGCTCGAGTCCCAGGCCTACATGCTGGGCGGCAGCAGCTATGAAGCGCCGGGTCAGCTGGTCGGTGATTTTTTAGCCGGCTGCGCCTCGACCGCGCTGGGCAGCGTAGAGCCCTCGTACAAGCCGGGCGTGCACCTGACCGACCTGGCCGGCGCAATGCCCGGCTATGCGATTGCGGCGATGCGCGAAGCCTTGCCGGCCTTTGGCAAAAAGATCAAAGGCTTTGACATGCCCGACGCGGTGCTGACCGGCGTGGAGACACGCACCTCGTCACCGCTGCGTATCACGCGCGGCGACGACTTTCAAAGTCTGAACGTGAAAGGCCTGTACCCGGCGGGCGAAGGCGCCAGTTACGCGGGCGGTATTTTGTCTGCCGGTGTGGATGGGATCGAGGTGGCCGAGGCTGTGGCGCTGAGCATGGCGGCGCAGAGCCGTGTCATGCCTGCGTAGGCGGAATCCTTCCCTGCCCTCAGGGCGCCATCGACTCGAGGCGTTGCACATGCGCCAGCAGCGAGCGTTTGGCCACCGGCCAGATGCGGGCGTCCACGTCGTCATAGGCCTGGGCCACCCAGTCGTCCATAGTGCCTTCTGGGTCGGCTTGCATCACTCTCAAGATCTTGGCCTCGCGTTGTAGTCGATGCGCCCGCAGCCTCGCAATCGCCTGGCTGGCCTGGTCCAGCACATGACCATGCGCCGGAAAAATGAACTCGATCTGGTGCTCTTCACAGGCAGCGCTCAGCAGGTCCAGCGAGGCCAGGTAATCGTTCATGTCGCCGTCGGGCGGGTCGACCACCGTGGTGCTGCCGTTGAGGATGTGGTCGCCGCTGAACAGCAATCCGTCTTCGAGCAGCACCAGACAAACATGGTTGGCCGCGTGGCCGGGCGTGTGCAGTACCAGCAAGGTGTGCGTGACGTCTGCCTGGCTCAATTGCAGGCGCTCGCCATGCGCCAGCGCGCGCTCAGGCACAAAGTGGCTGTTGGCGCGTGCGGTCGGCGCTGAGGGCAAACCCAGAATCGGCGGCTTGTTGGCGCACAAGGCTTGCAGGGGCAGGGCTCCGGGCGAGTGGTCGGCGTGCGAGTGCGTGCAAACAATCATGCGGATGTCGCCGCCGGCTGCCAGCCACAGGCGGTGCAGGTGGTCGGCATCGGCCGGGCCGGGATCGATGACGATGTAACCGGTGGCCGCTTCGCCCACCACGTAGCTGTTGGTGCCAGGGCCGGTCATCACGCCGGGGTTGGGTGCGGTCAGCCGTTGCAGGTTATTCAGCAGCGCCACGGGCCGTGCTGTTTGCCAGTCCAGCGCGTGAACGATCTGCCCGTCCGGGCTGGTCAGGTGCAGCTCGCCAAAGGCGCTTTCGTGCTCCATGAACCGGGCCTGACGGCCTTGCAGCAGGCCGGCGCGCGGGCAGGAGGTCCACAGCGGTTCTTCGTTTTTTGCGCAGTCGGCCAGCACCGCATCGACGCTGGTGTAGCTGCGCAGACGCTCCAGGGTGCGAATCGTCGGAAACAGCATGAACAGCTGGCCTGCCGTATGCCGCGCCAGGGCTTGGGCCGGGCTCAGCCAGACCGGCTCGAACTGCTCGGATTCGTCCGCCACCGCCTGCTGGCCGGCCGGTATGCGCGCCACCAGAAAGGGCACATCAAAGCGTTTGGGCAAGTCGCGGTCTGTCACCCAGTGCGCCAGAACATACACCTCGTCAGCTGCCAAGCGCAATCCCTGTGCTTGGCACTGCGCCGCAAAAGGCAGGTGGCGGTCTAACTTGGCGATGTCTGCATCGCTGGCGTGGCTGCCGTCGGGGCGGCGCGCCAGCAGCACGCCGAGTTCTTCAAAACTTTCGCGGATGGCGGCGATCGCCTGCGTCAGGTGCAGATCGCTTTGCGAGGCGCGCCTTGTCGATTGGCCGTGCGCCAGCGCATCGGCTGCGTCAATGCCGCCACCCGGAAAGACATAGGCACCGGGCGCAAAGCTGGCGGTGGCCGAGCGGCGTGTCATCAGCACCTCGAAGCCGGCCTCGCTGTCACGCAGCAGCAGCACGGTGGCGGCAGCGAGCAAGGGCGCCGGTTCACGCTGGGGGTAGAGGAGTTGAGAGCTTCTTGCCATCGTCGCATTTTGCCTGTAAGCGTGAGCGCTAAGACCGTGTCGATGCTGTCGCTGCTTTGATCTGTGTAAGTACTTTCCTGTATATCAAAGTCATGGCATATCGCGATACTGGCAGTTTATTGTTAAAGGCAAGCATCATGATGAAACACTGGATTTTGAAGTCCGCCCAGACCGTCGCTAGCGTGGCCTGTGTCGGTGCGGCGCTGGCTGCTGCACCTGCCGCCTGGGCGCAAGCCGCCTGGCCGAGCAAGCCAATCAAGTTCGTGGCGGTGTTTCCGCCCGGCGGCTCGGTCGATCAGGTGGCGCGCATTCTCGCGGTGCCCCTGTCGCAGCAGCTCGGACAGACCATCATTATCGAGAACAAGGGCGGCGCGTCCGGCTCGATCGGCGCGGCAGCTGTCGCCGCTGCACCCGCGGATGGTTATACCTTTGCTGTGGTCTTTGACACGCACGGCGTCAACCCCAGCCTGATCCCGGGCTTGCCTTTTGACACGCGCAAAGACCTGGCGGCGGTGTCGCTCATCGGTACCTCGGCCATGGTGCTTGCCACCTTCACGGGCTCTGAGTACAAAAGCTTTAGTGATGTGGTTGCTGCCGCCAAAGCCAAGAAAAACGTCAACTACGGCAGCATCGGTTCGGGCAGCCTGGGCCACCTGGCCATGGCCTTGCTCAGCAAGAGCGGCAATATTGATTGGCAGCACGTGCCCTACAAAGGCGGCGGCCCGCTCATGGTCGATGCGGTGGCCGGCCATGTGCCTTTGTCGATTGGCTCGGTGTTCGTGACCAAGCCGCACATAGACAGCGGCCGCCTGCGTCCGCTCGCCGTCACCACCAGCAAGCGTGTGCCAGATCTGCCCAATGTGCCGACGGTGGCTGAAAGCGGTTTTGCCGGCTTTGACGCACCCGCCTGGTGGGCTATTTTGGCACCGGCCAAAACCCCGCCCGAAGTGCTCAAGCGCATGAATGAAGA
>CAXNEG010000224.1:0-3155 GCA_964201305.1 Polaromonas sp. | reverse complement strand
CCCAGGTTGCGGCCGGTGCCGAGTTGGCGGCCGTGTTCGTCGAGCACGCGGAAGTTCATGAACAGGTGCGGCGGCAACATGTCGAGCTTCATGTCGTTGCGCTTGATGTCCAGGCTGGTGGCGTCGCGCACCCACTTGAGCACCGCGTCTGTGAGCGAGCCGGTACCCCACTTTTCAGGCTGCAGCAGCTCGGCCGCCATGCGCCCTGCCGTCTCGGGCAGAGGCACCAGGCGCGAGCGCGGGCGCTGGTGCAGGGTTTTGATGAGCGCCTGAATTTTGTCCTTGAGCATGCCGGGCACCAGCCATTCGCAGCGCTCTTCGTTGACCTGGTTCAGCGCAAACAGCGGCACATCGACTGTCACGCCGTCCCGGGCATCACCGGGTTCGTGCAGGTAGGTGGCCAGGCAATCAACGCCGCCCATGCGCAGCGTCTTGGGAAAGGCCTGCGTGGTGATGCCGGCGGCTTCATGGCGCATCAGCTCTTCACGCGAGAGCAGCAGCAACTGCGGCTGCTTTTTGACTTCGACCTTGTACCAATGCTCGCAGCCGGCGCCGGTGCAGATGTCGGCGGGCAGTTGCTGGTCGTAAAAGGCGTAGATCAGCTCTTCGTCCACCAGCACGTCTTGACGGCGTGCCTTGTGCTCCAGGTCTTGCACCTGCGTGATGAGCTTGAGGTTGGCCGCCAGAAAAGGCAGCTTGCTGTCCCAGTGGCCGGCCACCAGCGCTTCTCGAATGAAAATCTCACGCGCACCGACCGGGTCCACCCGGCCGAAGTTCACGCGCCGGCCGCTGTAAATCACCAGACCGTACAGCGTGGCGCGCTCCAGCGCGGTGACTTGCGCGGCTTTCTTTTCCCAGTGCGGGTCCAGCAACTGCTTCTTTAAAAGATGCCCGGCCACCTGCTCGACCCACTGCGGCTCGATGTTGGCAATGCCGCGGCCAAACAGGCGCGTGGTTTCCACCAGCTCAGCCGCCACAATCCAGCGGCCGGGCTTTTTGCTGAGCTTGGCGCCGGGGTGGCGGTAAAACTTGATGCCGCGGGCGCCCAGGTAGGCCTCGTCATCTTCCGGCTTAAAGCCCAGATTGCCGAGCAGGCCGCAGAGCATGGAAAGGTGCAGTTGCTCGTAGCTGGCAGGTTTGTCGTTCAGCTGCCAGCCCTGCTCGCCGATGACGCTGTGCAACTGCGAATGGATGTCGCGCCATTCGCGCACACGGCGGATGTTGACGTAGTTTTCGCGCAGCAGGTTCTCGTACTGTCGATTGGATAACTTATGCCCCCACGCTCCGCGCTGCGCGTCGTCGCTGCCCCCCGAGGGGGCTTCGCCAGGCTTAGGGCGGCCCGGCGCCAGGCGAGCCTGCCCGTGCGAAGCTTTGGGGTCTTGCACGCCCCTTGAATCGCCCAGCCATTTCCAAAGCTTGAGGTACCCGCTGAACTCGCTCTTCTCGTCATCAAACTTGGCGTGCGCCTGGTCGGCCTGGGTCTGCTTGTCCATTGGGCGGTCGCGCACGTCTTGCACGCTGAGCGCGCTGGCGATCACCATCACCTCGTCCAGCGCGCCGCGGTCTTTGGCTTCCAGGATCATGCGGCCCACGCGCGGGTCCAGCGGCAGTTTGGCCAGCGTTCGGCCAACCGGCGTGAGTTCGTTGTCATCGTCCACCGCGCCAAGTTCGGCCAGCAGCTGGTAGCCGTCGGCAATCGCGCGGCGCTGCGGCGGCTCGATGAAGGCGAAGTCTTCGACCGCGCCCAGGTACAGCGCTTTCATGCGCAAGATCACCGCGGCCAGCGAGCTGCGCAAAATCTCGGGGTCGGTAAAACGCGGCCGACCTATGTAGTCTTGCTCGTCGTACAGACGGATGCAGATGCCGTCAGCCACGCGGCCGCAGCGGCCGGCGCGCTGGTTGGCGGCCGCCTGAGAGACCGGCTCGACCATGAGCTGCTCGACCTTGTTGCGAAAGCTGTAGCGCTTGACGCGGGCCGTGCCGGCGTCGATCACATAGCGGATGCCCGGCACGGTGAGCGAGGTTTCGGCCACGTTGGTGGCCAGCACGATGCGCCGGCCGCTGTGGCCTTCAAAAATGCGGTCTTGCTCGGCCTGGCTCAGGCGCGCAAACAACGGCAGCACTTCGGCGTTGCGCAGCAGGGGCTGGTGAGCCAGGTGCTTGCGCAGGTGGTCAGCGGCCTCGCGAATCTCGCGCTCGCCGGGCAGAAAAATCAAAATGTCACCCACGCTGTGCGGGCTGCGCCAGAGCTCGTCCACACCGTCGGCAATCGCGTCGTTCAGGTCATAGTCGCGGGATTCTTCGTAAGGGCGATAACGCTGCTCGACGGGGAACATGCGCCCAGACACCATGATGACCGGTGCGGGGATCTTGTGCCCCCACGCTTCGCGCTGTGCGTCGTCGCTGCCCCCCGAGGGGGCGTCCCCCGCCTTGGGGCGGCCCGGCGCCGGGCTGGACGACGCAAAGTAATCCGCAAAGCGCTGCGCGTCGATCGTTGCCGATGTGATGATGACCTTGAGGTCTGGCCTGCGCGGCAAGAGCTGGCGCAGGTAGCCCAGCAGAAAGTCGATGTTCAGGCTGCGTTCGTGCGCTTCGTCAATGATGATGGTGTCGTAGGCGCGCAGCAGCGGGTCGGTTTGCGTCTCGGCCAGCAAAATGCCGTCAGTCATCAGCTTGACCGAGGCATCACGGCTCAGTCGGTCTTGAAAGCGCACTTTGAAGCCGACCACCTCGCCCAGCGGCGTCTTGAGTTCTTCGGCAATGCGCTTGGCCACACTGGAGGCGGCGATGCGCCGGGGCTGCGTGTGGCCGATCAGCGGGCCACGCCCGCCGGGGTAATTGAGCTTGCCGCGCCCCATGGCCAGGGCGATCTTGGACAGCTGGGTGGTCTTGCCGGAGCCGGTTTCACCGCAGACGATAACCACCTGGTGCGCGGCAATGGCGGCCGTGATTTCGTCGCGCTTGCCCGACACCGGCAGCGATTCGGGGAACTCAATGACCAGGGATGGGGGTGAAATAGCAGACAAGCAGGCAACTTAGGTGAAAATCGGCACAAAGGTTTTGATAGCAAAGCCTCTTCATACAAAGAAACCATGTCCGCCGTTTTCAATTTTACCTTTGTGCCCTGGTTCCGCTCGGTGGCCCCTTACATCCAC
>CAXNEG010000223.1:0-3165 GCA_964201305.1 Polaromonas sp. | reverse complement strand
GCGGTGGTGTCCGGCGTTTGCGACGGCTTCATCGGCAACCGCATGATCGAGCAGTACGGCCGTCAGGGCGGCTTCCTGCTGGACGAAGGTTGCACGCCTGCGCAAGTGGACAAGGCCATGGAAAAGTTCGGCATGGCCATGGGTCCGTTTCGCATGGGTGACTTGGCCGGCAACGACATCGGCTGGGCAATTCGCAAGCGCCGCTACACCGAACAGCCCGACATGAAGTACAGCAAGACCGCTGACTTGCTTTGCGAAAAAGGCCGCTTCGGCCAAAAGACCGGTGCCGGCTGGTACGACTACGTGCCCGGCAAACGCGACGCCATTCCCAACGCTGAGGTGGTGGCCATGATCGATGCGCACCGCCAATCGCTTGGCATCACGCCGCGCAAAATTTCTGACGAAGAGATCGTGCAGCGCCTGATCTTCAGCCTGGTCAATGAAGCCGCCTACATTCTGGAAGAAGGTATTGCCGCCAAGGCCGGCGACATCGACATCGCCTATGTCTTTGGTTATGGCTTTCCGGCCTACCGCGGCGGACCCATGAACTACGCCAACGAAGTGGGTCTGTTCAATGTGGTCCAGGCCATGCAACGCTTTGCGCTGAACCCACTGGATGACGCGGCCTTCTGGCAGCCGGCTCCGCTGCTGGCGCGTCTGGTCGCCGAAGGCAAGAGCTTCAGCTGAACCCTCACCAGCCCATCAGTCTTCAACGAATTCAAGAGAACGCCATGACCACAGCTGTGATTGTTTCTACCGCACGCACCCCTCTGGCTAAAAGCTGGAAGGGCTCCTTCAACATGACCCACGGCGCAACCCTGGGCGGCCACGCCGTTGAGCACGCCATGTCCCGCGCCGGCATTGAGCCTGGTGAAGTTGATGACGTCATCATGGGCTGCGCCACACCCGAAGGCGCCACCGGAGCCAACATTGCCCGCCAGATCGCGCTGCGTGCGGGCTGCCCGGTGACAGTCTCGGGCATGACGGTCAACCGTTTTTGCTCCTCGGGCCTGCAAACCATCGCGCTGGCGGCGCAGCGAGTGATCTCCGGCGAGGCTGACATATACGTGGCCGGCGGCGTTGAAAGCATCTCATGCGTGCAGCAGGAAATGAACACCCACATGCTGGCCGACAGTTGGCTGACCAAGAACAAGCCCGAGATCTACTGGAACATGCTGCAAACAGCAGAGCAGGTAGCCAAGCGCTACGGAATCTCGCGCGAGCGCATGGACGCTTATGGCGCCGGCAGTCAGCAAAAGGCCACGGCCGCGCAAGCCGCCGGCCTGTTTGAAGCCGAGATCGCACCCATCACCGTCATTGCCGGTTTTGCCGACCCGGTTATGGGTATGAGCACCCGTAAAGTGAGCGTCAGCAAAGACGAAGGCATTCGCGAAGGTACCACCGCTGAGGGTATCAGCGGCATCAAACCCGCTATACCGGGTGGCGTGATTGCCGCAGGCAACGCCAGCCAGTTTTCAGACGGCGGCGGCGCAGTGGTGGTGATGCACGAAGCCGTGGCCGAGCGCAAAGGCCTGAAACCCCTGGGCCGATTTTTAGGCTTTGCCGTGGCCGGTTGCGAGCCCGACGAAATGGGCATAGGCCCGGTCTTCGCCATTCCCAAGGTGCTGGCCAAGCTGGGCCTCAAGGTGAGCGACATTGACCTGTGGGAACTCAATGAAGCCTTTGCCGTGCAAGTGCTGTATTGCGCCGACAAGTTGGGCATTCCGATGGACAAGCTCAACGTCAACGGTGGCGCCATCGCAGTCGGCCACCCTTACGGTGTGACCGGCCAGCGCCTCACAGGCCATGCCCTGATCGAAGGCAAGCGCCGTGGTGCCAAGCGCGTGTGCGTGACCATGTGCATTGGCGGTGGCATGGGGGCTGCAGGGGTTTTCGAAGTGCTTTGAGTGGTTTACTTGGCAGCTGCAATTGGGAAATGCCTAAGATGGAACTCTGACGCCCGCCTTTTACACGCCTTGGCTGCACCGGCGCCGGATTACCTGAGGACTCTTTCTAATGGCATTTCTTCTGACCTCCAAACGACTTCACACAGCCATATGGGTGCTGGTTTACGGCGGCTTGCTCACTCTGGTACTGGGCTTGTCTGTGCAGCGCAGCGACGATGATCTGGGCTGGAGCATGGTGGCTGCCGGGCTGGTGGTGGCCTTGTTAGGTTTTGCCCTGGTCTTTGTGCGTGCGCGCATGAAAGCAGACTGAGCCCGCCGAACTTTAGATTGAGGAGACTTGAATGACCCGCACTGTGATGAAGTTGTTTGACCTCAGCGGCAAGACCGCGCTGGTAACCGGCGGCTCGCGCGGCCTGGGCCTGCAAATGGCGCAAGCGCTAGGCGAAGCCGGCGCGCGCGTCATGTTGTCATCGCGCAAGGCCGAAGACCTGAAGGAATCGGTAGCCACTTTGCGCGCAGCCGGCATTGACTGCGACTGGATCGCCGCAGACTGCTCTAAAGAGGACGACATACGCGCACTGGCCGACGAGTCCATTCGCCGGCTGGGCCAAGTGGATATTTTGCTGAACAACGCCGGCGCCGCCTGGGGCGCGCCGGCAGAAGACCACCCGGTGGATGCCTGGGACAAGGTCATGAACCTCAACGTGCGGGGTTACTTCATCCTGAGCCAGCACATCGCCAAGCACAGCATGATCCCGCGCCAATCGGGCCGCATCATCAACCTGGCGTCGATCGCCGGGCTGGGTGGTAACCCGGCCGGCATGAACACCCTGGCTTACAACACCTCCAAGGGCGCTGTGATCAATTTCACGCGCGCTTTGGCATGTGAATGGGGCAAGTACAAGATCACAGTCAACGCGATCTGCCCGGGCTTTTTCCCGAGCCGTATGACGGCCGGCACGCTCAAGGCCATGGGCGAAGAGACACTGGCCGGCCATTCACCCTTAGGGCGTCTGGGCGATGATGAAGACCTCAAGGGCTTGTGCGTGCTGTATGCGTCTGACGCCGGTAAACACATCACCGGCCAGTGGCTGGCGGTCGATGGCGGCGTGTCGGTGGTGACCGGCGGTTGAGATTTTTATGAGCTTTGGCGTTGAAATTCCTTTTGTCACTTTGCTCGGTTTTGAGCTCACGCATTTTGAAAATGGTGAATCTGCGATCACCTACAGCCCGCGGCCCGAGCATCAAAACTCGTTTG
>CAXNEG010000222.1:0-3177 GCA_964201305.1 Polaromonas sp. | reverse complement strand
TGCAAACCCTGGTCGGCCCGGTGGTGGGTGCGCTCACCTTCACCTGGCTGCACGACACGGTGGCCCGCAACACCGACTACTGGCGCGCCATGTTGGGCGCCATCATCTTGCTGCTGGTGCTGCTGTTTCCGCAGGGCATTGCCGGCTTTACGCGGCAACTGATCAACCGGCGACAAAGCGCTGCCACGCGGGAGGCGCAATCATGAGCCTGCTCAAAGTGTCTGGCCTGGGAAAATCTTTCGGCGGCGTGCGTGCGGTCGATGGCGTCAATTTCGAACTGGCACCCGGCGAGCTGCTGGCCCTGATCGGGCCCAACGGCGCCGGCAAGTCCACCACCTTCAACATGGTCAACGGGCAACTGCGCGCTGATTCAGGCTCTATTTTGCTGGACGGCCATGAGCTGATCGGCAAAACGCCGCGCGAGATCTGGCGACTCGGTGTGAGCCGCACCTTTCAGATTGCCGAAACCTTTGCCTCACTGACCGTGGTGGAAAACGTGCAGATGGCTTTGCTGTCGGCGGACCGCACGTTGTTTTCGATGTGGCGGCGTGCCGCTGACCACCGGCGCGAACGCGCACTCGCGTTGCTGGACCAGGTCAGCATGAAAGCGCAGGCAGACCGGCCTTGCAGCGTGCTGGCCTATGGCGACGTCAAGCGTGTTGAGTTGGCCATCGCCATGGCCAACGACCCCAAACTGCTGCTGATGGACGAGCCCACCGCCGGCATGGCGCCCAAGGAGCGAAACAACCTGATGGCATTGACCAAAGAGCTGGTGATTGATCGCGGCATGGCGGTGCTTTTTACAGAGCACAGCATGGACGTGGTGTTTGCGTATGCGGACCGCATGATCGTGCTGGCGCGCGGTCGTTTGATTGCCGAAGGCAAACCCCTGGCCGTTCGGGACGATCCGAAAGTGCAGGAAGTCTATTTCGGCAGCGGCAAAACATTTGAGAAAGCTGTTTGATGCAAGCCGCAGAAGACCCTCTTTTGAAAGTCGTCGGGCTGTGCGCCTGGTATGGCGCCGCGCAAATTATTGACGACGTGGGCCTGGAGGTCCGTCGCGGCGAAGTGGTGGCCCTGATGGGGCGCAACGGCGCCGGCAAGTCCACCACCCTCAAGGCCATCATTGGCATGCTCCAAAAGCGCCGCGGCCAGATCAGTTTCATGGGCCATGACATGGCACGGGCCGAGCCCCACCAGTCGGCGCGTTGGGGCATGGGTTTTGTACCGGAAGACAGGCGCATATTCACCGATCTCACCGTGATGGAAAACCTGGAGGTCGGTCGCCAGCCGCCACGCTGCTGGCCTGATGGCAGCCAGGCGCCCAGCTGGTCACCGGAGCGCCTGTTTGCCTTGTTTCCCAATCTGGGTGAAATGCCGCAGCGCCTGGGCGGGCGCATGAGTGGCGGCGAGCAGCAGATGCTGACTGTCGCCCGCACCCTGATGGGTAACCCCTTTCTGGTCTTACTCGACGAGCCGTCCGAAGGCGTGGCGCCGCTGATCGTCGAGCAGATGGTGCAGATGATCCTCGAGCTCAAAACTCAGGGCGTGAGCATCCTGCTGTCGGAGCAGAACATGCACTTTGCCGAGCTGGTGTCTGACCGCGCTTACGTTCTCGAAAAAGGCCAGCTGCGCTTTGAAGGCAGCATGGCCGAGCTGGCCGCCAACGAAGCCGTGCGGCGCGAGCTCCTTGGCGTCTAAAGCAAGCAGCAGGCTAAAACCGCTGGTCATTAACATGCCGCAGTGCTTTGCTGCCAGCAAGCGGGCAGAATCAAGCCATGATTCAAAAAATTCTCGTTTTAGGCGGTACCGGTTTTGTCGGCCGCCATGTCTGCGAAAAGCTCATACGTGCCGGCCTGCAAGTCACGGTGCCAACGCGCCATCTCCCCCACGCCAAGGCTGTCGCCACGCTGCCCGGCCTGACCGTGTTGGAAGCCAGCGTCCATGACCCGGCTGCCTTGCAGGCGCTGGTGAACGGCCATGACGCAGTGGTCAACCTGGTGGCCATCTTGCAAGGTAATGAAGCTGCCTTTGACAAGGCGCATGTGCAACTGGCAGACAAAATCGCTCGTGCCTGCCAAGCCAGCGGCGTGCGTCGTTTGGTGCATGTCAGCGCTTTGGGGGCTGACGCCCGCAACCCTGCTGCGCTGCCCTCGATGTACTTGCGCAGCAAGAGCCGCGCTGAGCAAGTGCTGCAGCACGCCAGCCTTGACCTGACGATCCTGAGGCCCAGCGTGATCTTTGGCGCTGAGGACAAGTTCCTCAATGTATTTGCCCAGCTTCAGCAGTTTCTGCCGGTGATTCCCTTGGCCGGCGCCCATGCGCTTTTTCAGCCCGTTTGGGTGGAAGATGTCGCCAAGGCTGTGCTGCAGGCTTTGCATGGCGAGTTCCAGCACAGCAGCATCGGCCAGACTTATGAGGCCGTCGGGCCGGACGTGTTCACGCTCAAACTGCTGGTGAGACTGGCCGGTGGCTACGCAGGCGTCAATGGCGGTAAAGGCCGGCCGGTGCTAGCGCTGCCTGACGCCGTGGCCCGCGTGCAAGCCCGGCTGATGGAGCTGATGCCCGGTGAGCCGGTGCTCAGCCGCGACAACATGGATTCGATGACAGTGCCCAACGTGGCCACAGGCCATTTCCCGGGACTGAGCGCCCTGGGCATCACCCCCGCAGCGCTGAGCGCCATCGGCCCCGGCTTCCTGGGCGAGCGCGGCCTGCGCAGCCACCTGATGCTCAAACGCAAGACCGCCAAAAGGTTTTAAGACCCGCCATGCTTAAACTCTACATCGCCAACAAAAACTACTCGTCCTGGTCCATGCGTCCCTGGGTTTTGCTCACGCAGACCGGCATTGCTTTTGAAGAAGTCATGGCGCGCTTTGACTCTTTTGCCCCGGACTCAGACTTCAAAAAAATCATCGGCCCCATCAGCCCTGTCGGCAAGGTGCCGGTGCTGGTCGATGGTGATCTGGCGGTGTGGGATACGCTGGCGATTGCTGAGTACCTGGCCGAAAAATTTCCGGACCAACAACTCTGGCCGGCAGACATCCAAGCCCGTGCACGCGCCCGCAGCATCTGCGCCGAGATGCACAGCGGCTTTGCCGCGCTGCGCAGCGCCTGCCCGATGAACATCGAAGCCAGCCTGCCGGACATCGGCCAACTGGCCTGGCGCGACCAACCCGC
>CAXNEG010000221.1:0-3185 GCA_964201305.1 Polaromonas sp. | reverse complement strand
ATTTTTGGCAAAGCCGCCAACATGCCGGTCTACACCGCGCTGGGCGGCAAGAGCCGCGACGACATCCGCATCTACAACACCTGCGCCGGCTACCAGTACGTGCGCAGTACCACCAACCAGTCCAGTGCGAACTGGGGTATAGGCGCCGCCAAAAAATCAGCTGGCCCCTACGAAGATCTGGAAGGCTTTCTCAACCGCGCCGGCGAGCTGGCTGAGTCGCTGCTGTCTGAGGGCATCACTGGCATGAAGATCTGGCCCTTTGACCCGGCTGCCGAAAAAAGCCACGGCCAGTACATCAGCAACGCCGACCTCGATCTGGCGCTCGAACCCTTTCGCAAGATTCGCGATGCGGTGGGCCAGAAGATGGACATCATGGTCGAGTTCCACAGTCTGTGGCGATTGCCTATGGCGCAAAAAATCTCGCGCGCCCTCAAGCCTTTCAACACTTTCTGGCATGAAGACGCGATCCGCATGGACAGCCTGGATTTGCTCAAGCAGTACGCCAAAGATTGCGACGCGCTGATCTGCGCCAGCGAAACCCTGAGCTACAAATGGGGCTTCAAGGACTACCTGCAAACCGGCGTGGCCGGCGTTGTGATGCCCGACCTGAGCTGGTGCGGCGGCCTGTCTGAAGGCCGCAAAATTGCCGCTCTTGCCGACGCCTGGCAGTTGCCTGTCGCTCCCCATGACTGCACCGGTCCGGTGGTCTGGACGGCGTCCAGCCATTTGTCATTGCACGCGCCCAACGCCCTGGTGCAGGAAAGCGTGCGCGCTTTCTACACCGGCTGGTACAAAGAACTGGTCACTGAGTTGCCCGTGGTCAAAAACGGCATGCTCAGCCTGGGCGACAAACCGGGCCTGGGCCTTGAACTTCTGCCCGACCTGCATTTGCGCGCTGACGCCATCGTGCGCAACACCAGCAGCGCCTGATTTTTTTCACTCACAAGGCCCTAGATGAAAATCAAATCCGTCAAACCCTTCATCTTGCATGTGCCGGTGACCGGCTCGCAGATTGCCGACAGCACGCACAGCATTTCGCACTGGGGCGTGGTGGGCGCGCAGATCGAAACGGAAGACGGCTTGTCGGGCTACGGTTTTACCGGCACGCACGCGCATCTGGCCAGCGACCACCTGATCACCCGCTGCATCGAAACCTGCCATGCCACGCTCTTGGTCGGTGAAGACAGCCGCGACATCACGCGCCTGTGGCAAAAACTGGCGCGCAACCCGGCGCTGCAGTGGGTGGGCCGCGCCGGCATCACCAGCCTGGCGCATGCCGCCATTGATGTGGCGCTGTGGGACCTGAAGGCCAAAGCGGCGGGACAGCCCTTGTGGAAAGTGCTGGGCGGGCAGATTCGGGACAAGGTTCGGGCTTACAACACCGACATCGGCTGGCTCAGCATTCCTGATGATCAATTGGTGGCCGGCGCGGTGCGTGCGGTGGCGCAGGGCTTCACCGGCATCAAGATCAAGGTCGGCTCCAGCGTCGAGCGCGACCTGCGGCGTCTTGCTGCCGTGCGGCAGGCCATCGGGCCGGATGTCACCCTGGCCATTGACGGCAATGGCAAATGGGACCTGGCCACCTGCCAGCGTTTTTGCCGCGCTGCAGAGGCCCACGATGTCTTTTGGTTTGAAGAGCCGCTCTGGCATGACGACGTTAAGGGCCATGCGCAACTGGCCCGGGCCACCAGCATCCCGGTGGCGCTGGGCGAGCAGCTCTACACGACCGACGCCTTTGCCGAATTTTTTGCGCAGCAGGCCATTGCCTGGGTGCAGCCCGATGTCACGCGCATGGCCGGCCTGACCGAAGTGCTGCGCGTGTGTGACACGGCGCATTCGTTTCGCCTGCCGGTGGCTGCGCATGCCGGCGACATGAGCCAGGTGCATGTGCACCTGTCTTATGCGCACCCGGCTTGTGAGGTGCTGGAATACATTCCCTGGATCAAGGACTGCTTCACAGAGCCGGCCGAAGTGGTCAATGGTTATTTCCGCCTGCCAACATTGCCCGGCGCGGGCACCACCCCGACCCCCGAGGCCTGGGCGCGCTTCCGCCAGCCCACGACTTGAATTAAAACCCTTTGAATTTTTTTCGAAAGCCCGCATGACAAACCCAGCCAAGCTCACGACTGTGATTCTCTTTACGGACACCGACGGACGCGCGCGCTTTCGCGAAGAAGCGGTGGCATTGACCGAAGGCACGCCCCAGGCCATGCTGTCGCCGCTGCGGCCGTCGTCGGGTTACCAGCTGCGCCAGAGCCCGGTGGGTTTCAGAAGCCAGTTTCATTGCACAGGCGCCAAGCAGTGGCTGTTCGTATTGCAAGGGCAAATGGAAATCGGGCTGCAGGACGGCAGTTCGCGCGTCTTCAAGGCGGGTGATTTCTTTTACTCGGCTGACACGCTTCCCGAGGGCGCGGTGTTTGACCCGGCGCTGCACGGGCACTGGAGTCGCCAGGTCGGCGATGAGCCGCTGGTGACTTTGTTTGTGAAAGACTAAAAACCCGCCGCGCAAATTTCAGCGTGGCTGCATCTGCCCGGACAGCAAGATCTGCACACCCGGTCGTCCGGCCTGAACCGCCTCGACCAAGGCTTTGGCTACTAGCGTGTCTGAAATCGCCCGGTAGTTGCGGGGAATCAAGGGCTTGAGAAGGCGCATCACTTGGAGCGCGAGCTGTTCGCCACGCCGGGTCGGCTGGCCCAGAGCGTCACGCTCGCCATCGAGCAGGGACGGGCGGGCGATCACCACGGTGTCAAAGCCCAGTGCGCTGACCGCCAGCTCCATCTCGCCCTTGACGCGGTTGTAAAAAACCTGGGACTTGGCATCAGCCCCCATGGCACTCACCACGCCCAGCCTGCGGACACCGGCAGCGCGCGCGGCGCGTGCCAGGGCCAGCACAGTGTCCAGATCAACCGCACGAAAAGCAGCCTGACTGCCCGCCACAGAAATGGTGGTGCCCAGCGCAATGAACATGTCATCGGCCGGCGGCACTTGCGCTTCAAGCAAGAATTCGCTCACATGAGACACCAGCCGTGCGTTGGGGGCGCCGGCTGGAAGTTCAGGTGCCCGGCGGCCCAAGGTGTGGACCGCTGCATAGGCGCTGGTTTTATCGGCCGTTAAACGAGCCAGAACCGCCCGACCGACCATACCCGTTGCCCCGGCCACCACCGCCACCCGAGCGGGAGCCACC
>CAXNEG010000220.1:0-3201 GCA_964201305.1 Polaromonas sp. | reverse complement strand
GGCATGTTGAACACGTTCACATCGGGCACCACAGGGCCGAGAATGCCCAGCGAAATGCGGGAGATCTGGATAGCGCCGACCTGGGTCTGCTCGACCACTTCTTTTTCACTGCCCAGCACGCCGCCGGCGAACATTTGCATTTTGTACTTACCCTTGGTGGCGGCTTCGAGCTTCTTGCCCAGGTTCTCAACAGCCACGACGTTGGGATAACCCGCGGGGTGCACATCGGAAGCCTTGAGCACGGTTTGCGCCTGCGCCGTTATAGGGGCGGCCAAAGAGAAAGCAGCTAATGCAGCTGCGGCAATGATTTGTCTGCGAAAGGTCATGGTTGTCTCCTGAAGACTGGGTTGATAAAAAGCACTCACGAAAAAACTCAAACGAAAGCCGGCTCGGGCAGGCCGCGCACGCCGGGGCGTAACGCAAACACACTGCCGGCCAGCGGCTGATCGCTCAGATCGACATCGCCACCGGGGCGAATCGAGGTGACGAACAAGGTGTCCAGCCCGGCGCCACCAAAGGCGCACATGGCTGGTTTTTTAACAGGGACGGCCAGCGAGCGGTCCAGCTTGCCCGCCGGCGTGAAGCGATGAATGAGGCCGGCATCGTTGCCGCAGATCCAATAGCAGCCATCGGCGTCGACGGCCGCACCATCGGGCCGGCCGGGATAGGCATTCATGTCCACAAACAGCCGGCGGTTCGATGGCGTACCGCTGTCGGTGTCATAGTCAAAAGCCCAGATGCTTTGCACGGTGGGATGCGAGTCCGACAAATACATGACACGGCCGTCCGGGCTGAAGCCCAGACCGTTGGACGTGATCAAGCCATCGATGACCTTGTGCAGACCTGCTGCGTCATAGCGGTACAACCCGCCATCCTTAGAAGCCAAGCCCATGTTCATGTGCATGGTGCCGGCCCACATGCGCCCCTGACGGTCGCAGCGCCCGTCGTTAAAACGCATGTTCTGGCTGGCGTGCGCCACGGGGGCCAACAATTTGGTTTGCAACGCGGCGCCTTCGGTTTGCAATTCAAAAATACCGCTTTCCAGGCCGGCAATCCAGCGCCCGGCTCGCCCGCCCCAGGCGATGCAGGCCAGCATCTCGGGGGCCAGCCAGCTGCTTAACTGGCCGCTGGCCGCATCCCAACGCCAAAGAGCGCGCGCCGGAATATCAACCCAGTACAGTGCCTGCTCGCCCACATGCCAGACCGGGCTTTCACCGGTGCCATGGCGGGCGTCAACGAGGAGTTCGGCTTGCGGCTGCATGGCGTTCAATCAGCGAAAGGACCGGCTTTGACAAAGCCGCCGCCCTGAAACTGCACCGCAGGATCGCTCAGGTCGGGCGCGCTGGTGCGGGCATAGACGGCGTCGCGAAAAACGTCCGAGCTGTCTTGCGCCTTGAAGCCCACATGGTTGGCTTGCGAGTTGTCCCACCAGGTCACCGCGTTGTTGGACATGCCGAACACAATGCTGTGTGACAGCACGGGCGTGCTCAAGCAGGCGGTGATCAGGCGGTGCAGGTCGTCATAACTCAGCCAGGTGGCCAGCATGCGACGGTCGCGCGGCTCGGGGAACGAAGAGCCGATGCGCACGCAGGCGGTCTCGATGCCATAACGGTCAAAATAAAAGCGCGACAGGTCTTCACCGAAAGCTTTGCTCAGACCATAAAAACCGTCGGGCCGCGGGGGATGGCTGGCATTGATGGTTTCGCCCTGTCGGTAAAAGCCGGTGACATGGTTGGAGCTGGCAAACACCACACGCTTGACGCCGTGTTTGCGGGCGGCCTCGTAGAGGTTGTACATGCCCAGAATATTGGCCTGCAGGATGGGATGGAACGGCCCTTCCACCGAGACCCCGCCCAGGTGAACAATGGCGTCCACGCCGCGCACCATCGCATCGACCGCCGCGGCATCGGCCAAGTCGGCCAGCATGATTTCCTCGGCCGCGCCGGCTTGGCCAAAGTCTTGAATGTCAGACAGCCTGAGTACCTTGCAGTTGGCCTTGAGGCGATCGCGCAAGGCCTTGCCCAGGCCGCCGGCTGCCCCCGTCAGCAGCAATTTGTCGTGGGATTGAATCGTCATAGAAAAGTGGCTTGGCTTGGGACGGGCTTGGCGTAATCCGCACTGGACATTTGTTTGAAGTTTGCTAAAGTCAAAGAACTGCTTTAAGTTGTAGGTTGTCTGATGACTTTGAATTTTCCAGTTCCTGCCCCGTTCTGTCAACGGCGTTTGCCATGATTCTAGTGAAAACACCTAGTAGTGAGTTCGAACCTGCGGCTGCGTCCATGGACAGGCCGCGCCGGCCCCGCGGACTGGTGGACGAAATCGTCGAGGGGCTGATGTCCAGCATGCGCGACGGGCAATTGAAGCCCGGCGAAAAACTGCCCACAGAGGCCGAAATCATGGCCCGCTTTGATGTCAGCCGCACGGTGGTTCGCGAAGCGCTGTCCAAGCTGCAGGCCTCCGGCCTGGTCGAGACGCGGCACGGTATCGGCACCTTTGTGCTGCCGCCGGCAGACAAGACCAACTTCAAAATCGCGGCCGGTGACTTTGCCACACTGGCCGACGTGATCTCGGTTCTGGAGCTGCGCATCAGCCTGGAAACAGAAGCCGCCGGTCTGGCCGCCCAAAGGCGCACCGATGACAACCTGCAAGCCATGGCCCGCGCCCTGCAAGCTTTTCACGACGCCATTGGCACAGACTCCGACGGCGTGCCGCCTGACTTTCAGTTCCACATGGAAGTGGCGCGCGCAACCGGCAACCAGCACTTTGCCGACCTGATGGATTACCTGGGCACCATGATCATTCCGCGCACCCGGCTCGACACCCCGCAAAGCGCGCCCGATGGCCGGCTGAGCTACCTGCAACGCGTGCATGGCGAGCACGAAAGCATCTACAACGCCATCCGCCAGCAGGACACCGAAGCCGCCCGCGCAGCCATGCGAACCCATTTGTCGAACAGCCGCGAGAGGCTGCGGCAAGCTCAAAACCCCGCTTAAGTCATCAGACAACCGATCAAAACACCCCGCCATGACAGATCTCCAAGCCTCCCCCGCCACCACGCCCCGCATCACCCGTGTGCAAGTCATCCCTGTCGCCGGCCATGACGGCATGCTGCTCAACCTGAGCGGTGCGCACGGCCCTTTTTTCACGCGCAACCTGCTGGTCCTGACCGACAGTTCGGGCCGCACCGGCGTCGGTGAAGTG
>CAXNEG010000219.1:0-3221 GCA_964201305.1 Polaromonas sp. | reverse complement strand
GCCGAGCGCGACTTTTTGCTGGGCGCGCTGACAGAGCAGGAAAAGGATTGGCTTAAGCGCTGCGGCCAGGTCCAACCCGAAGACCTGATGGAGCTGCACCGCCACAACCTGCCGCAGTGGCTGGTTGATTCGCTGCGCTTGCAACTCGGCGACGGTTTCTGGCCGCTGGTGGAGAGCCTGAACGCGCCGGCCGGTTTGGACTTGCGCGTCAACACGCTCAAGGACAAGCGCGCCGACGTGCAAAAAGAGCTGGCCAAGGCTGGCGTGGCGACCACTGCCACGCCGTTTTCACCCTGGGGCCTGCGCGTGCGCGACAAAGCCCAGCTGGGCAAGCTCGACACCTTCACCCGCGGCGCCATTGAAGTGCAGGACGAAGGCTCGCAGCTGCTGGCTGTGCTGGTGGACGCCAAACGCGGCGAGATGGTGGTGGATTTTTGCGCCGGCGCAGGCGGCAAGACGCTGGCACTGGGCGCCAGCATGCGCGGCACCGGCCGCCTTTACGCGTTTGACACTTCTGGCCACCGGCTCGATGCGCTCAAGCCCCGGCTGGCACGCAGCGGCCTGTCGAACGTGCACCCGGTGGCGATTGCCCATGAGCGGGACGACCGCATCAAGCGCCTGGCCGGCAAGATCGACCGTGTGCTGGTGGACGCGCCTTGCTCGGGCCTGGGCACGCTGCGCCGCAACCCGGACCTCAAGTGGCGGCAAAACCCCAAGTTGGTGCAGTCCTTGAGCGCCACCCAGGCCGCCATTTTGCAAAGCGCTGCCAGGCTGTTGAAGCCCGGCGGGCGGCTGGTTTATGCCACCTGCAGCTTGCTGCTGGAGGAAAACGAGCAAATTGCCGAGGCCTTCAGCGCGGCCCACCCCGAATTTGCTTTGCTACCCGCCGCTGAGGTGCTGACCCAGGCCGGCGTTGAAAACGCAGCCGGTTTGTGCTCGGGCGCCTTTTTGCGGCTCTGGCCGCACCAGCACCATACCGACGGTTTCTTTGCCGCCGTCTGGCAAAAGAGCTGAACCAAGACCTTGCAAACTGGAAAAAAGGCCGAAGATATAAAAAGTTAGCGGCTTTTAAGCTGTTTTTGGTAATTTATGCTCCGTGACCTTGTTCATTTCCCGGGGCTTGGCGTTTGGCACAGTACAGCCTACAATGCGCCATGTTTGAAATGCTGAGTTTGCAAGGCTTGGGCGCTGCGAACCCTTTATAGGAATCTCTATGATCTTGTTTGATGCGGCGCTGGACTGGCTTGCCAACGGCCTTTGGAATATCGCCTGGTGGCAAATTATCTTGTTTGCCTTGGGCATGACCCACATCACCATGATCAGCGTGACGGTGTTTTTGCACCGCCATCAGGCCCACCGGGCGCTGGATTTGCACCCGATTGCCTCACATTTTTTCCGCTTCTGGCTGTGGCTGACCACGGGTCAGGTCACCAAAGAGTGGGCTGCCATTCACCGCAAGCACCACGCCAAGTGCGAGCAGGCTGATGATCCGCACAGCCCCCACATCCACGGCATCAAGAAAGTGCTGACCCAAGGCGCAGAGCTCTATCGCGTCGAATCTAAAAACAAAGAAACCATGGCCCGCTACGGCCACGGCACCCCCGCCGACTGGATTGAGCGCAACCTTTACACCCGCTTTTCATGGCAGGGCGTGGGCATCATGATGATCATCGACCTGGCGCTGTTCGGCGCTGGCGGTTTGGCTGTTTGGGCCTTGCAAATGGCCTGGACCCCCATCATGGCGGCCGGCATCATCAACGGCGCTGCGCACTTCTGGGGTTACCGCAACTTCGAGGCGCCGGACGCCAGCACCAACATCTCGCCCTGGGGCGTCATCATTGCCGGCGAAGAGTTGCACAACAACCACCACACCTACCCGACCTCGGCCAAGCTGTCGATCAAGCCTTACGAGTTCGACATCGGCTGGATGTACATCACTATCCTCCAAAGCCTGGGCCTGGCCCATGTGAAGAAGGTTCCGCCCAAGCTGCAACTCGGCAGCATTCAGCCTGTGGCTGATGAAAAGACTCTCGAAGCCCTGATTGCCCACCGTTACGAAGTCATGGCGCGTTACGCCCGTGAGCTGCAACGCGCCGGCAAAGCCGAGATCCAGGCGCTCAAGGCGCGTCAAGCGGACGTTTCGGCGCTCAGGCTGGCCAACCGTTGGTTGCACCGTGATGACGACAAGGTGCCCGCTGCAGCCCGCGTCCAAATTGCCCGGGTGCGCGCTGAGCACCCGGTGCTCGACAAAATGGTCATCATGCGTGAAGAGTTACGCCAGCTGTGGCTCAGCACTTCAGCCTCACGCGAGCAACTGGCCAGTGAATTGCAGGGCTGGTGCCGCCGCGCTGAAGAAAGCGGCATTGCGGCTTTGCATGAGTTCTCTCTCAAGCTGCGCGCTGCCAGGGCTTGATGCACTGAGCGGATGTCGCTCTGACAAGGCCACCTTTCGGGGTGGTTTTTTTTCGCCTCTGCGCTTTGGACTGATCGCTGGTTGCGGGGAACGGGCAATGGCGCAGGCTCAGGAGCTTTCGACCGGCTTTGCTGTGCTGGCACCGCTGAGGCCCTGGGCCGGGCAGTCTCATGCTGGGGTACCAGAAATCGACTCCCCGGCCCAGGGCCTCAGCGGTGGTTCCGGGGTGTTTTGGGTTTTGTTGGAATGCGGGTTCGGGGCCAAGGTTCGGTGCGAGGGTGGGGCTGGCTCTGGCTCCGGTTCTTGCTTTGGGTGGTTACCAATGTGAAGAGGGGGGTGGGGCCGGCGGTCGATTTCTGGTACCCCAGCATGAGCCCGCCGGCTCCACCCCCCTCTTCACTGCCCCCGGACCCTCATGGACAGTCATTCCCAATCACCCATAAAAAAACCCGCCGGGAAAGGGCGGGTTCTTCAAGAGGCAAGGCTGAATTACTTCAGCTTGATCTCTTTGTATTCCACGTGCTTGCGTGCCTTAGGATCAAATTTCATGATCAGCATTTTGTCGGGCGTGGTTTTCTTGTTTTTGGTGGTCGTGTAGAAGTGACCGGTGCCGGCAGTTGATTCCAGCTTGATTTTCTCGCGTGCGCCTTTAGCCATGATCGTTCTCCTTAGACTTCACCGCGGGCACGAAGATCCACCAGGATCGCGTCGATGCCTTTTTTGTCAATCAAGCGCAAGCCGGCGCTGGTGATGCGCAGACGCACCCAACGGTTCTCGCTCTCGACCCAGAAACGGCGGTACTGCAGAT
>CAXNEG010000218.1:0-3235 GCA_964201305.1 Polaromonas sp. | reverse complement strand
CCGTACGATGTTTACGACCGCATGGACTTTGACGTGCCCGTTGGCAAGACCGGCGACTGCTACGACCGCTACCTGGTGCGCATCGAAGAGATGCGGCAGTCCAACCGCATCATCAAGCAGTGCATCGACTGGCTGCGTGTCAACCCCGGACCGGTCATCACCAGCAACCACAAGGTGGCAGCGCCCGACCGCGAGTCGATGAAGTCGAACATGGAAGAGCTGATCCATCACTTCAAGCTTTTCACCGAAGGCTTTCACGTGCCCGAGGGCGAAGCGTATGCCGCCGTCGAACACCCCAAGGGCGAGTTCGGCATCTACATCGTGAGTGACGGCGCCAATAAACCTTACCGCCTGAAGATCCGCCCGCCCGGCTTCTCGCATCTGGCAGCCATGGACGAAATGTCGCGCGGCCACATGATTGCCGACGCCGTCGCAGTCATCGGCACCATGGACATCGTGTTCGGCGAAATTGACCGATGAACAAGACTCCCCCCCTCAGCGCCTACGGCGCCTCCCACCTCGTCATTTGCGCGATGGAGATACGAATTGGCTGAATTTTCCTTAACAGTGCTCGCGCTCTTTGACCGCGAAGTCGCCAAGTACCCGGCGGACCAAAAGCAATCTGCTGTGATGGCCTGCCTGACCATTGTTCAGCGCGAGCAGGGTTTCGTCAGCGCCGACAGCGAAAAGGCCGTGGCCGCCTACCTGGGCATGGCGCCGATTGCCGTGCATGAAGTCACGACTTTCTACAACATGTACAACCAGCAACCGGTTGGAAAGTACAAGCTCAATGTTTGCACCAACCTGCCGTGCCAGCTGCGCGACGGCAACAAGGCGCTGGTGTACCTGGAAAAAAAGCTCGGCGTCACCATGGGTGGCACCACGGCCGATGGCCTGTTCACATTGCAGCAGTCCGAATGCCTGGGCGCCTGCGCTGATGCACCTGTCATGCTGGTCAATGACCTGAACATGTGCAGCTTCATGGGTAACGACAAGCTCGACCAACTGATAGACGGCTTGAAATCCGCAGAGGCCAAGTAACCATGACGACAGCTTCCAGCGCTTCGAGCGTACTTTCCCAGTTTGCCGCCACCGGTGTGCAAAGCTCTTTCCATGGCCGTCACATTAATCCGCAAATCATGGCGGGTCTGGACGGCAACAACTGGCGCCTGAAAGACTACGAAGCCCGCGGCGGCTACCAGGCGCTGCGTAAAATTCTGGGCACCGATGGCTCTGAAGGCATGACGCCCGACCAGGTGATTGCGGAAGTCAAAGCCGGCAGCTTGCGCGGCCGTGGCGGTGCGGGCTTTCCAACGGGCCTGAAGTGGAGCTTCATGCCGCGCCAGTTCCCAGGTCAAAAATACCTGGTGTGCAACTCTGACGAAGGCGAGCCGGGCACCGCCAAAGACCGCGACATCCTGCATTACAACCCGCACGTGGTCATTGAGGGCATGGCGATTGCGGCCTATGCCATGGGCATACCGGTCGGTTACAACTACATTCACGGCGAAATTTTTGCCACTTACCAGCGCTTTGAAGAAGCCCTTGAAGAAGCGCGCGCCGCCGGCCTGCTGGGCAACAACATCCTGGGCAGCAGCTACAGTTTTCAGCTGCATGCCACGCATGGTTTTGGCGCCTACATCTGCGGCGAGGAAACCGCGCTGCTGGAGTCGCTGGAAGGCAAGAAGGGTCAGCCACGCTTTAAGCCGCCTTTCCCGGCCAGTTTCGGTCTGTATGGCAAGCCGACCACCATCAACAACACCGAGACCTTCGCGGCTGTGCCCTGGATCATCCGCAACGGCGGACTGGCTTACCTCGAATGCGGCAAGCCCAACAACGGCGGCACCAAAATTTTCACCATCAGCGGCGATGTGGAGCGGCCAGGCAATTATGAAATTCCGCTGGGCACGCCTTTTGCCACCTTGCTTGAGCTTGCTGGCGGCATGCGCGGCGGCCGAAAGCTGAAGGCCGTGATCCCCGGCGGTTCGTCCATGCCGGTGCTGCCGGCGGACATCATGATGGCCACCAACATGGACTACGACTCGATCGCCAAGGCCGGCTCCATGCTGGGTTCGGGCGCTGTTATCGTGATGGACGAAACCCGCTGCATGGTCAAAAGCCTGTTGCGCCTGTCTTACTTCTACATGCACGAAAGCTGCGGCCAGTGCACGCCTTGCCGTGAAGGAACGGGCTGGTTGTGGCGCATGGTGGACCGCATCGAGCACGGTCAGGGCCGTGCCAGCGACCTCGACATGCTCAACTCGGTGTCCGACAACATTCAGGGCCGCACCATCTGTGCGCTGGGCGACGCAGCAGCCATGCCGGTGCGCGCCATGATCAAGCATTTCAGGGCCGAGTTCGAACACCACATCACCCACAAGACCTGCATGGTCCCGGTGGAAGCCTGACATCATCCGCGGCCAAAGCAACAAGTAAGAGCGAGAGCAAACTCAATGGTTGAAATTCAACTCGACGGACAGACAGTGGAAGTACTCGAAGGCAGCACGGTGATGCACGCGGCTGAAAAAGCCGGCACCTATATTCCGCATTTCTGTTATCACAAGAAACTCAGCATCGCAGCCAATTGCCGTATGTGCCTGGTCGATGTTGAAAAAGCGCCTAAGCCGATGCCAGCCTGTGCCACGCCGGTGACGCAGGGCATGATCGTACACACCAAAAACGACAAAGCCATCAAGGCCCAGAAGGGCGTGATGGAGTTTTTGCTGATCAACCACCCGCTGGACTGCCCCATCTGCGACCAGGGCGGCGAATGCCAGCTGCAAGACCTGGCCGTGGGCTACGGCGGCGGCAGTTCGCGCTACGAAGAAGAAAAACGCGTTGTCTTTCACAAGGACGTCGGCCCCCTGATTTCCATGCAGGAGATGAGCCGTTGCATCCACTGCACACGCTGCGTGCGTTTCGGTCAGGAAGTTGCCGGCGTGATGGAGTTGGGCATGTCGCATCGCGGCGAGCACGCCGAGATCGAAACTTTTGTCGGTATGTCGGTGGACTCTGAACTTTCGGGCAACATGATCGACATCTGCCCGGTGGGTGCGCTCACCAGCAAGCCTTTCCGTTACAGCGCCCGCACCTGGGAGTTGTCCCGCCGCAAGTCCATCAGTCCGCACGATTCAACCGGCGCTAACTTGATGGTGCAAGTCAAGAGCAACGCGGTCATGCGCGTCTTGCCTTTGGAAAATGAAGCTGTCAACGAATGCTGGATCGCTGACCGCGA
>CAXNEG010000217.1:0-3243 GCA_964201305.1 Polaromonas sp. | reverse complement strand
ACCCACCGACGCTTGGGCCGGTTGCTCATTGTTCGCAGGCAAGCAAGTGGCCGGCCCAGGCTGGTGCAGCGCCTACGTCAAGAAGGGTTGATGCCCTGCCGCTGGCCCTGCCAGCGGCGCCACAGGTCGGTCCAGTGCGCGAGCCCTGCAGAGCTCAAACACAGGACCGTCCACAGCCAGTGATGGCCCAACAAAACGCTTCGCACCGCCAGCATCAGGAACAGCCCAGCGGCCAAGTTCAGCGCATAGTGGGCCGGTGACAGCCCCTTACCCGTCAGACGGTGGTACGCCAGCAAGGCGCAAGCTTCAAGCACCGTCAGTGCAATGATGAATTCAATCAGTTGGCCGCCTTGCCACCAAGCTTGAAAGACATTCAGCGCAGCATTCACTTCGGCAGACCCGCCGCCAGCTGACCGAAAGGTCCGTTGAGTTGCACTGTGGCGTAGTTGATGGTCGAGGCAAAAGTCACCCAGAGCAGATAAGGCAAGAGCAAAAAGCCGGCTGTGCGCGAATAGCTGCGGGTCGCCACGATCAGTGCGGCGATGGACAGCCACAAAAATCCCACCTCAATCAGCGCCCAGTCAGGCCGCTGCAATTTGAAGAACAGCAGGCTCCACAAAGAGTTCAGCCCGGCGTTCAGGGCAAACAGGCTGATCAACCAGCGCCGACTGGTCCGGTCTGGGGCGTTTTTCCAGGCTGTCACGCCCGCGCTGGCCGCCAGAGTGAATATCAGTGTCCAGGCCGGGCCAAACCAGATGTCGGGCGGTTTGAAGGACGGCTGGACCAACCCACGGTACCAGGGCCCTAGTTCTGTGAGCTGGGCGCCCACAGTGCCAAGGCCTATGGCCGCGAGGGCGGCAATCAGGATGGGTAGAAAAGTCTCTCGCGACAGCTTCATATATGCGCCAGGCTTGTCAGGTTAGCAATAAATTTTTTCCGTGCTATTTCTTTGTTCATGGAGAGCCCAAAAGTCAGTTTTTGCGCGCTTCTATCTTCGCAGATCTTCAGCAATCGCTCAATACTACAGCGGAGCCTGCACAATGGCGACGTAGTCCAATCTTTAAAATGCAACCTGTTTATTCAAAGTTCAGAAAGAACCGATGACACGCAAAACCTACGACGAACTGCGCAGTGCGCGTTGGATGGCGCCTGACGACTTGCGCTCTTTTGGTCACCGCTCGCGCGTCATGCAGCTGGGCTACGGTCCCGATGACTGGGTTGGCAAGCCCATGATCGCCATCGTCAACACCTGGAGCGATATTGGCACCTGCCACGGGCATTTCAAGCAGCGCGTCGAGGATGTCAAGCGCGGCATTTTGCAGGCAGGTGGTTTCCCTATCGAGCTGCCGGCGATTTCGCTGTCCGAGGCTATCGTCAAGCCCACGACTATGCTTTACCGCAACCTGCTGGCCATTGAGACCGAGGAGCTGCTGCGCAGCCACCCTATTGACGGGGCCGTGTTGATGGGTGGCTGTGACAAGACCACGCCCGGCCTGATCATGGGTGCGCTAAGCGCCGGCTACCCCTTCATTTACATGCCGGCCGGTCCGATGCAAAGCGGCAACTGGAAGGGCCAGGTCTTGGGCTCGGGATCTGACACCTGGAAATACTGGGACGAGCGGCGCGCCGGCAAGATCACCGCCAAGCAGTGGATTGAAGTGGAGGGTGGTATTGCCCGCAGCCACGGCCACTGCATGACCATGGGCACAGCCAGCACCATGACCGGCATTGCCGAGGCCTGCGGCTTCACGCTGCCCGGTGCGTCGTCGATTCCGGCCACCGACTCTAACCACGTGCGCATGGGCGCAGATTGCGGCCGTCGCATTGTGGACATGGTCTGGGAAGACCTGGCGCCGGCCAAAATGCTCAGTCGCGCGTCCTTTGAAAACGCCATCACTGTGGCCATGGCCATGGGTTGCTCGACCAACGCCATCATTCACCTGGTCGCCATGTCGCGCCGCGCCGGTGCGCATTGCGCCGTGGGTCTTGAAGACTTTGATGCGGCCAGCCGCAAGGTGCCTGTCATCGCCAATATCCGGCCCAGCGGCGACAAGTACCTGATGGAAGACTTCTACTTTGCTGGTGGCATGCGCGCCATGATGAACGTGCTGCGCGAGCATCTGGATTTGAGCGCCATGACGGTGACCGGTCGCAGCGTCGGCGATAACATTGAGGGCGCCGAGGTCTACAACGCAGATGTGATTCGTCCGCTGTCCAACCCGATTTACGCCGAAGGTGCACTGGCCGTGCTCCGGGGTAACCTGGCGCCGAACGGGTGTGTCATCAAGCCCAGCGCCTGTGCGCCGCACCTCTTTAAGCACACTGGTCCGGCACTGGTGTTTGACGATTACCCAAGCATGAAAAAAGCCATTGACGACCCGGATTTGGACGTCACGGCCGATCACGTGATGATCTTGCGCAATGCCGGCCCGCAGGGCGGCCCGGGAATGCCGGAGTGGGGCATGCTGCCGATACCGACCAAACTGGTCAAGCAAGGTGTCAGGGACATGCTGCGCATATCGGACGCCCGCATGAGCGGCACCAGCTATGGTGCTTGCATCTTGCACGTTTCGCCGGAGGCTTACATTGGCGGCACACTGGCGCTGGTTCAAACTGGCGACATGATCACAGTCGATGTGCCGGCCCGCAGTATTCACCTGGCCGTCAGCGACGACGAGCTGGCCCGTCGCAGAGCACATTGGGTGCAACCGGCCAAGCGCTTTGCGCGTGGCTACGGCTGGATGTTCAGTCGCCACATCATGCAGGCCGACCAGGGCTGCGATTTTGACTACCTCGAGACATCATTCGGCGAGCCTGTGCCCGAGCCGGATATTTTTTGAACGACATCTGCGTAACAATTTCCCGAAACCTTCAAGCTATTTCCTGAAAGACAGACATGCCTCTTAGCAAGATCACCTGCGACAAGCTCAAGACCGTCAGCACCGCCACCTTGTGCAGCGCGCTGTTCAAGCGCGGCCTGCGCAATCAGTTCATCCAGAACGTGCTGCCGCTCAACAGCCAATTACCCAATATGGTCGGCGAAGCCTTCACCCTGCGCTACATTCCGGCGCGTGAAGACCTCAACCCCATGACTGTGTTTCTGGACCCCAAGCACCCGCAGCGAGTGGCCATCGAAGAATGCCCGCCAGGCGCCGTCATGGTGATTGACAGCCGCAAGGACGCCCGTGCCGCTTCTGCCGGCTCTATTCTGATCACCCGTCTGATGGTGCGCGGCGCTGCCGG
>CAXNEG010000216.1:0-3247 GCA_964201305.1 Polaromonas sp. | reverse complement strand
TGTTCAGCCGGCCCGCTCCGGGCATTGGGTAGCAGCCTTATGCGCCCGGATTCAATGGAGCAATCACTATGAGCATTTTTAACAAAGTTAGCAAAACCTTCCAGTGGGGCCAACACAAGGTCACGATGGAAACCGGCGAAATCGCCCGTCAGTCCAGTGGCGCCGTCATGGTTGACATGGACGGCACCGTGGTGCTGGCCACCGTGGTCGCCAAGACCGACGCCAAGCCCGGCCAGGATTTCTTCCCCCTGACGGTGGATTACCTCGAGAAAACCTACGCCGCTGGTCGCATCCCCGGCAGCTTCTTCAAGCGCGAAGGCCGCCCCAGCGAGTTCGAGACCCTGACTTCGCGCCTGATCGACCGCCCGATCCGCCCGCTGTTTCCTGAGGGCTTCTTCAATGAAGTGCAGGTCGTCATTCACGTGCTGTCGCTCAACCCTGAAGTCGAAGGCGACATTCCTGCGCTGATCGCTTCGAGCGCCGCGCTGTCGATCTCCGGCATCCCGTTCAACGGCCCGATCGGCGCCGCCCGCGTGGCCTACATCGACGGCCAGTACGTGCTCAACCCCGGCAAGACCCAGCTCAAAGACTCCAAGATGGACCTGGTTGTGGCTGGTACCGAAGCCGCTGTGCTGATGGTCGAGTCCGAAGCCCAGCAACTGTCTGAAGAAATCATGCTCGGGGCCGTGGTGTTTGGCCATGAGCAGGGCAACATCGCCATCAACGCGATCCACGAACTCGTGCGTGACGCCGGCAAACCGGTCTGGGCCTGGCAAGCGCCGGCCAAAGACCTGCCTTTGATCGCCAAGGTCAATGAGCTGGCTGCCGCCAAGCTCGAAGCCGCTTACCAGATCCGCGCCAAACAAGCCCGCACACAAGCCTGCCGCGTGGTGACCTCTGAGGTCATGGCCGCGCTCAAAGCTGACGGCGTGGCCTTCGACGGCGTGGCCGTTGAAGGCATGCTGTTCGACATCGAGGCGAAAATTGTTCGCAGCCAGATTCTGGCCGGCGAGCCTCGCATTGACGGCCGCGACACACGCACCGTGCGCGCCATCGAGATCCGCAACTCCGTGCTGCCGCGAACCCACGGCTCTGCCCTGTTCACCCGCGGTGAAACCCAGGCCCTGGTGGTCACCACGCTGGGTACCGAGCGCGACGCACAGCGCATCGACGCTTTGAGCGGCGACTACGAAGATCGCTTCATGCTGCACTACAACATGCCTCCGTTCGCCACCGGCGAAACCGGTCGCGTGGGCTCGCCAAAGCGCCGTGAAATCGGTCACGGCCGTCTGGCCAAGCGCGCCTTGATCGCCGTCTTGCCAAGCAAAGAAGAGTTCCCTTACACCATGCGCGTGGTCAGCGAGATCACCGAGTCCAATGGTTCCTCGTCGATGGCTTCGGTCTGCGGCGGCTGCCTGTCCTTGATGGACGCCGGCGTGCCGATGAAAGCCCACGTGGCCGGTATCGCCATGGGCCTGATCAAGCAAGACAACCGCTTTGCTGTGCTGACCGACATCCTGGGCGATGAAGATCATCTGGGCGACATGGACTTCAAAGTGGCCGGTACCACCAACGGTATTACCGCGCTGCAAATGGACATCAAGATCCAGGGCATCACCAAGGAAATCATGCAAGTTGCGCTGGCCCAGGCCAAAGAGGCGCGCATGCACATTCTGGGCAAGATGCAAGAAGCCATGGGCGAGGCCAAGACCGAGGTGTCTGACTTCGCGCCGCGTCTGTATGTCATGAAGATCAATCCGGACAAGATCCGTGATGTGATCGGCAAAGGCGGCGCCGTCATCCGTGCGCTGACCGAGGAAACCGGCACGCAGATCAACATCGCGGAAGACGGCACCATCACCATTGCTTCGACAGACACTGCCAAGGCTGACGAGGCAAAACGCCGCATTGCCGAGATCACCGCTGAAGTCGAAATCGGCAAGATCTACGAAGGCCCGATCACCAAGCTGCTGGACTTCGGCGCCCTGGTGAACCTGCTGCCAGGCAAAGACGGTTTGCTGCACATCAGCCAGATCGCTCACGAGCGCGTCGAGAAAGTCTCTGACTACCTCAAGGAAGGCCAGATTATCCGCGTCAAGGTCATGGAGACGGACGAAAAAGGTCGCGTCAAGTTGTCCATGAAGGCGTTGCTCGACCGTCCAGGCCAGCAGAACGATCAGGGCTGAGCCCGCTTGATCGGTGCCGCCGGTTTGAACGACTGGCGGTGCGGTCAGCTTGCACATCCAACTCGTATGAGAGCTGTAGAAATCACCGCTTACGGCGCACCCGAAGTGCTTCGGATGGGTGAACGCGCATCTGCGCTAGCGGGTGTGGGCGATGTTTTGATCCGCGTGGCAGCCAGCGGGGTGAACCGCCCCGACGTGCTGCAACGCACCGGCAATTACCCGGTGCCGCCCGGTGCCTCCGATATCCCCGGTCTGGAAGTCGCCGGCGAGATCATGGCGGGTGACGCTGCGGCCATGGCTGTGGCCGGTTTCAAGCTGGGCGACCGCGTTTGCGCGCTGGTGGCCGGTGGCGGTTATGCCGAACTTTGCGTTGCACCGGTGGGTCAGTGCCTGCCTGTCCCCAAGGGCTTGACTGACATCGAAGCCGCTTCACTGCCCGAGACTTTCTTCACGGTCTGGAGCAATGTGTTTGACCGCGCCCGCTTGCAGGCTGGTGAAACATTGCTGATTCAGGGCGGTACCAGCGGCATCGGCGTGACAGCCATCCAGATGGCCAAAGCTTTGGGCGCTCAAGTGATTGCCACCGCCGGCAGCGACGAAAAATGCGCCGCCTGTTTAGCCTTGGGCGCTGACCACGCGATCAATTACAAGACGGCTGATTTTTCGGCGGAAGCCAAACGCCTTACCGATGGCAAAGGCGTCAACGTCATTTTGGACATGGTCGCCGGGAGCTATGTGGCGCGAGAAGTCGAGTGTCTGGCCGAAGACGGCCGGCTGGTCATCATCGCGGTGCAAGGTGGCGTCAAGGCCGAGTTCAACGCCGGCATGGTTTTGCGCAAGCGCTTGAGCATCACCGGCTCGACCTTGCGGCCCAGGCCTATTGCTTTCAAGACGGCGATTGCCCAGTCACTTCGCACCAAGGTCTGGCCGCTGCTGGAGAGCGGTGTCATCAAGCCGGTGATTTACAAAACCTTTGCGGCCGATGCGGCTGCCCAAGCGCATGCGCTGATGGAGTCAAATCAGCACATCGGAAAAATTATCTTGACCTGGTCGGGCGAGAA
>CAXNEG010000215.1:0-3263 GCA_964201305.1 Polaromonas sp. | reverse complement strand
ATATTTCCGGCCTGTTTGAGTTGTTCTGACAAATAAATACATGGCTTGGGCGGGTAGTGACTGAGTTCGCCTAAAACAAAGATAGAAGGCGGTGCGTCAGAGGGGGCCTTGGGCTGAATCTGGCAATTACCCTCTGCTGAAGCGATGGCACGCCAGCGCGCATTGCGGTATTGGCTCGCTAAAGGCATCAGCGTTTCAATGACCATCTGCCCGCCGTAACTGAAGCCAGTATAAAAAATTCTTTCAGGATCAAAGCGGCTATCGGAGGCAAGCATATTCCTGAGCGTCAGTGCGTAAAACTGGGCAGCTGGAAACAGCTCTTTTTCTGAGCCATTTGTGTTGCGTGGGTAAAAAGCGTCGATGGCTATGACGGCAAAACCTTGCGCAAGCCCTTTGTCGATGATTTGTTGAGAGTAAGCGTCGGTCTTGCCCTTACCGGATTTAAACAGTTTGTCCTGGGTGCTGCCATGCTGAGTGATGATCACTGGTAAGCGAGTCGTTGAACCAGATGGCAGATGAAGTTCGGCGATGACTTCCTGATCTTTGAGTTGGTTGCCTGCCCAAGACTTGAATTGGATGATTTCGGCAGCTTGCGCTGTGGACGTGCTCACGGGTGCAATCAAAAAAGCAGCCCGGATTGCGATGCGAAAGACAAATAAATACTTTGCAGCCATAAAGTTATTTTCTTATTTGGAGTGTTCTATCCAATTGCCGTGCAGCTTTGCAAGAAGGGCCGCTGCCGGGCGGTCCGCGCTTCCCAGGCTTCGATGGCGCTTAGGTGTTTGAGTGTCAGGCCGATGTCGTCCAGACCTTCCATCAGCAGGGTGCGGGCGTGGGAGGCTATCTCAAAATGCCACTGCTGGCCGGCGTCGGTCTTGATGATGCCGTCGGCCAGGCTCACGTGCAGTGCTTGTTGGCCCTTAGCAGTCACCGCCCATTGAGACAGTTCGCTCCAGGCGGGCATTTCCAGTGAAATGGGCAGCACGCCATTGTTCACGCAGTTTTCTCTGAAGAAGTCGGCCATGGCCACGCCGATCACGCAGCGGATGCCAAAAGCTTTGATCGCCCACACCGCATGCTCTCGCGAGCTGCCGCAGCCGAAGTTGCTGCCCACAATCAAGATGGGTGCCGCCTTGAAGGCCGGGCGCTCGAGCACAAAGTCGTGGTTCACCTGGCCGTCGGGCGTGCGCCGCATGTAAGCCAGCAAGCCTTGCGCCATGTCGGCGTTCATGTCTTTGAGGTAGGCCGACGGGATGATCTGGTCGGTGTCCACGTCGTCGCGCAGCAAAGGAGCGGCTGCGCCGTGCACTTCAATCAGGGGTTCGCGTTTCATGCTGGTGTCTCCATCAAGCGCCTGACGTCCGTCAAGTGGCCGGCAATCGCAGCGGCCGCTGCCATCGCCGGGCTGGCCAGGTGGGTGCGGACATCGCGGCCCTGGCGGTTTTCAAAATTGCGGTTGGAAGTGGCCACGCAGCGCTGGCCCGGTGAGCCGATGTCGCCATTGGCGCCCGCGCACATGGAGCAGCCGGCCTCGTGCCACTCAAAGCCGGCTTGCAGGAATATCTGGTCCAGACCTTCGGCTTCGGCCTGCCTTTTGATGGTGCTCGAGCCCGGCACCACCAGGGCTTGCACACCGGCAGCGACCTGGCGCCCTTGCACTACGCGGGCCGCAGTGCGCAGGTCTGGCAAACGGGCGTTGGAGCACGAGCCTATGAACACCCGGTCAATCGCCAGGCCGTCCAGAGATTGCCCGGCCTTCACCGCCATGTAGGCCAATGCGCGTGTGGCCCTTTCTTGCGCCGATGCGCCCAGCGCTTTGGGCTGCGGCACGGCTTCGTTGATACCAATGACCTGTGCGGGGTCGGTGCCCCAGGTGAGTTGAGGCGACAAGTCGGTGCAGTCCAGGTGGTGCTCTTCGTCAAACACGGCCTTGGTATCGGTGTGCAGCGTGCGCCACCAGGCCAGCGCCTCGTCCCAGGCCTGACCTTGGGGTGCGCCGCGCCGGCCCTTACACCAGGCTATGGTTTTCTCGTCTGGCGCAATCAGGCTGGTGCGCCCGCCCCACTCTATGGTCATATTGCACAGCGTCATGCGCGATTCGATGTCCATGGCCTCGACCACCGGGCCGCAGTATTCCACTGCCGTGCCGCGTGCAGCGCTCACACCCATGCGGCGTATCAGCGCCAGCGCAACGTCTTTGGCGTTGAGCCAGTCCGACAGGCTGCCGTCCAGCCAGATGCGCATTTGCCGGGGCTTTTCCATGGCCATCACCTGGGTGCTCAGCACATGCACCAGCTCGGTGGTGCCGCAGCCAAAAGCCAGACAACCAATGGCGCCTACAGTCGAAGCGTGGCTGTCGGGGCAGGCCAGGGTCAGGCCGGGCAGGGCGATGCCGAGCTCCGGCGTGACCACGTGCACGATGCCGTGCTCAGGGTCGTTCACGTCGAGCACCTTCACGCCGTGGCGCAAACCGGCCTGCAGCGTGGCCTGGATGTGCGGTGAGATCCGGATCACGCCAGGCCGCGTGGGCACGGTGTGGTCTTGCACCACCATCGTCAAATCGGTACGGCGCACGCTGCGCTCATTTTCGTCCAGCAGGCCAAAGGCGTGCGGTGCATGCAACTCATGCACGGCGTGGCGGTCCATGTAAAGCAGGTGCTTGCCGTCGGCGCGCGTGTCCACATGATGGAGCGCCCAAATTTTGTCAAACAGCGTGTGTGTCATGGTGGAACTTAGTTTGTGCCGTCCATTGGATTGAGAAGCTCGGCCTCGAGCGCCAGCCAAGCGGGCAAACCCAGCGCCTGGTTGTATTGCTCAAAGCTGGCCATACGGTGGTTTACCGCATGGGTATGTTGGTCGCGGTGCAGTGTGCTCAGCACCTCGTGCATGGCCTGAACAGCGGCATAGCGGGTGGTGCCCGCATGCAGTGCCAACACACAGCCGACTTCTTGCAGCACGGCATCTGTCAGTTGGTTGGTCGGCGCTGATTCCTGGATCACGGTGACCAGCGGCGCACGGACTACGCCGGCCACGTAGCGCAATTCTTCCGGGGTGTTGGCGCCCATGACCAGCACGGCGTCGGCACCGGCTTGCACATAAGCGCGACCCCGACGTGCGGCGTCCTCTAGGCCGTGCATGGACTTGGCGTCGGTGCGGGCAATGATCCAGAAATCGGGGCTGCGCCGCGCTTGCACAGCCGCGCGGATTTTTTGGGCGTGTTCTTCCTGGCTGACCACCGGGATGCCCTGGGGCAACAGGCCGCA
>CAXNEG010000214.1:0-3275 GCA_964201305.1 Polaromonas sp. | reverse complement strand
GCCTCGCGGTAATGCTCTTGCGGTGTGGCGCTGATCACCTGAAAAGTATCCAGTGCATAGCCGTTGTTGGCAGTGTGAATTTTGGCGTCCACAATGCTGAAACTGGCCGTGTCAAAGTAACCGCAAATACGGGCAAACAGATCGGGCGCATCGGGTGTGTAGACCAGCACCTGCATGCCTTCGCCATCTGAAGAGCGGCGCGCACGCACCACCGACTTGCCGGAGCCCACATGCCGCGACAGCTGCCGGGCGTGCCAAGCCAGGTCGCCCGCTTCATGACGCATGAAGTAGCTCACATCGAGCGTGGCCCACAGCGCTTTTTGAGACTCAAAAGGCTCTGCGTGCAAGGCCAGCAAAGACAAAGCTTCGCGCTTGCGGGACTCGACTTCAGCCTGCGGGTCAGGTGCACGACCGCCCAGCATGCGCAGGGTGTAGCGGTACAGGTCTTCGAGCAGTTTGCCCTTCCATGCGTTCCACACTTTGGGACTGGTTCCACGAATGTCAGCCACCGTCAGCAGGTACAAAGCCGTGAGGTAGCGTTCATTGCCAACGCGCTTGGCAAAGGCGGCAATCACTTCTGGATCGCTCAGGTCTTCTTTTTGCGCCATGCGGCTCATGAACAGGTGCTCCCGCACCAGAAACTCAATGAGTTGGGTATCTTCAGTGGCGATGCTGTGCTGGCTGCAAAAGGTTCGAACGTCCTTGCAGCCGAGCTCGGAGTGGTCACCGCCACGGCCCTTGGCAATGTCATGAAACAGTGCAGCGATGTGAAGAATCCAGGGCTTGTCCCAGCCGGCCGCCAGTTGCGAGCACATGGGGTATTCGTGTGAATGCTCGGCCATGAAAAAACGCCGCACGTTGCGCAGCACCATCAGGATGTGCTGGTCCACCGTGTAGACATGGAACAGGTCGTGCTGCATCTGCCCGACGATCTTGCGGAACACCCACAGGTAGCGGCCCAACACGGAGGTCTGGTTCATCAGCCGCATGGCATGCGTGATGCCTTCCGGCTGCATCAGGATCTTGCGAAAGGTCTCGCGGTTGACCGGGTCACGGCGAAAGCCGGCGTCCATCACCCCGCGGGCGTTGTAAAGCGCGCGCAGGGTTTTTGCAGACAGGCCATTGACGCCCACTGTGGTTTGGAAAAGCAAAAAAGTTTCCAAAATTGCATGGGGCTGTTGCACATACAGCTCGTCGCTGGCCACTTCGATGCGGCCGGATTTTTCGAAAAATCGCTCGTTGATCGGGCGCAGCGGTTGCGTGTTGGGGTTCAGCCGCTCTTCAATATTGAGCAGCAGAATCTGGTTGAGCTGGGTCACTGCCTTGGCGGCCCAGTAGTAGCGGCGCATCAGCGACTCGCTGGCACGGCGGGCCAGGCGCGAGCCATCGGGCGCCACACTGGCGTAGCCGAAGGACTCGGCCACGACAGTTTGCAGATCAAACACCAGCCGGTCTTCACGCCGGTCGGCCAGCATGTGCAGGCGGGCCCGTATCAGGCTGAGCAAAGCCTCGTTGGCCTTGATCTGCCTCACCTCAAAGGCTGTCGCCAGGCCGTTGCGTGCCAGCTCTTCCCAGGACTTGCCCAATCCAGCGGCCCGCGCCACCCACAAAACGACTTGCAAGTCACGCAGGCCGCCGGGGGATTCTTTGCAGTTGGGCTCGAGCGCGTAGGGGGTGTCTTCAAACTTGTTGTGGCGCTGCCGCAGTTCCAGTGACTTCGCCACAAAAAAAGCCTTGGGGTCCATGGCTGTTTCAAGCCGAGTTTGCAGGCTGAGAAAATTGGCTTTGGAGCCCGCCAGCCAGCGCGCCTCGAGCACAGATGTCTGCACCGTCACGTCTTTGTTTGCCTCGTGAAGACATTCACTTTCTGTGCGAACACTGGAGCCGATTTCCAGGCCCGTGTCCCAGCAGCTGCCGATGAAGTTTTCGATGCGCACTTTGAGGCTGGAATCTGCCAATGGCGCGTCGATCAGGGTGCCATCGGGCAGCAGCAACAGCACATCGACATCGGAATACGGAAACAACTCCCTGCGACCGTAGCCACCGACGGCCACCAGGCTGCACTCTTGCGGAAAACCGGCGCGCATCCAGAGTTGTTGCAAAGTTTTGTCGGTGTGGCGCGCTAATGCTTGCAATCGTGAACGGATGCCACGCGTGGAGGCGCCGCTTTGTGCCAGGGATGCCAGCAGTTCGGTTTTGCTGCTGCGGTATTGCTCACGCCAGTGCGCCAGCTCTGCGGCTGACACTGGCGCCGTCGTTACAAAGCTGATGCTGGAAGCTTGCATGCGGCGGGGGCAGATTCAGGCGCTGGTCGTCTCTGCCGACCGGCTTTGGGCATGGGCTGCAACAAAAGCCGGAATCGCCGGACTGCCGGCGGACAGGGTCAGCACCTCGTAGCCATGCTCGGTCACCAAAATGGTGTGTTCCCATTGGGCCGACAAGGAGTGGTCCCGGGTGACGATGCTCCAGCCGTCTTTTTCAGGCCCGTCTTTGATCTCGCGTTTGCCGGCGTTGATCATGGGCTCGATGGTGAAGGTCATGCCGGGCTTGAGCTCATCGAGCGTGCCGGGGCGGCCGTAGTGCAGCACCTGCGGCTCTTCGTGGAACTTCTGGCCTATGCCGTGGCCACAAAATTCACGCACGATCGAAAAGCCCTGCTTTTCGGCAAAGGTTTGGATGGCGTGACCGATGTCGCCCAGGCGCACCCCGGGCTTGACGCGCATGATGCCTTGCCACATGGCTTCGTAGGTGATGTGGCACAGGCGCTTGGCCGCTATCGAGGCCTCGCCGACCAAATACATGCGGCTGGTGTCGCCGTGCCAGCCGTCTTTAATGACTGTCACATCGATGTTGACGATGTCGCCTTTTTTCAAGGCCTTGTCATTAGGGATGCCGTGGCAGACCTGGTGATTGACCGAAGTGCACAGCGACTTGGGGTAGGCGCCGTAGCCCTGCGGCTGGTAACCCAGGGTGGCCGGAATGGTTTTTTGCACCTGCGTCATGTAGTCATGCGCCAGGCGGTCGATTTCGTTGGTGGTGATGCCCGGCTTGACGAAAGGAGTCAGGTAATCCAGCACTTCGGAAGCGAGTTTGCCGGCCACGCGCATGCCTTCGATTCCGGCGGCGTCTTTGTAGGTAGTACTCATGGCCGACATTATCCCACCTGGCTGATGGCCTCGTACGGCCTGGCCGGATTCCCGGCCTTGGCGGACATACGGGCTGATAAAATCAAGTTTCTCCGCGAAGCGCTGCCTGATTTTCATGGCTGGAGCGGC
>CAXNEG010000213.1:0-3320 GCA_964201305.1 Polaromonas sp. | reverse complement strand
ACCGCTTGGTATTTCATGACCTGATGATAAAGGCAAGGCTTGCGCCGGCTGCCCGGGTGGCGCGATGCTCAGAGTTGATCGCCATCGACATAAAACCAGCGCCCAGCCTCCAGCACAAAGCGGCTGCGCTCATGCAGGCGCACCGCCTTTCCGGCTGCGCGCATGCGCGCGACAAACTCGACTTCGGCAGCAGCCGGCCCGGTACTTACGTGAGCGCGCACTTCCAGTCCCAGCCAGCGGGCACCGGGATCGAAATCTAAACTTGTCGGCCTTGAGCTGGCGTGCCAGGTGGCCAGCAGGTAGTCGGCGCGCTCAAGCAAAAAGGCGCTGTAGCGCGAGCGCATCAGGCTGGGCGCATCCGGTGCGGGCCTGTTTTCGAAGTCATCGAGGTAAGGGCCGCAGCAGTCGACCAGCTTGAGCGGCTGGCCTGGCTTGGCCTCTTGCCCGCAGGGACAAGCTGCGTTTGCGGCCGGGGCCACGCGGCTCAGGCCTTGCCGGCCGGCCGGCTGGCGGCCTTGTGTTCTTCCAGTGTCTGCACCGGCGCACCTAGGGCGCACCAGTCGGCAAAGCCGCCGTCGATGTGCGCCACATTGGTCATGCCCATGTCTTGCAGCGCCTTGGCCGCCAGCGCGCTGCGCCAACCGGCGCCACAAAACAGCACGAACTGGCGGCTTTCGTCGCCAAACACCGGTTTGAAATACGGCGAAGCCGGGTCCACCCAGAACTCCAGCATGCCGCGCGGCGCCAGCAAAGCGCCGGGCACGGTTCCGCCGCGCTCAAGTTCGCGCGGGTCACGGATGTCGACAATCTGCAAGTCAGCGCTGCCCATGCGCGCTTGCACTTGCGCCACGCTGAGGGTGGTGACCTCGGCCATGGCTTCGTCGACCAGCTGGCGGAATCCTTTGGTGATGGGCATCGTGTCTCTTTCTTAGGTCATCAATTCAGGGACATGCCAGGCTTTGGCGGGTCAATATCACAGCAGCTCAACGGCCAGGGCCGTGCCTTCGCCGCCGCCAATGCACAAGGTGGCCACGCCACGCTTGAGGCCGCGCGCCTTGAGCGCGTACAGCAGCGTGACGATGATGCGCGCGCCGCTGGCGCCTATCGGGTGGCCGAGCGCGCAGGCGCCGCCGTTGACGTTGACGATGTCGTGGCTGATGCCCAGCTCTTTCATGGCGGCCATGGGCACCACGGCAAAGGCTTCATTGACTTCCCACAGGTCCACGTCTTTGACGCTCCAGCCGATGTTCTTGAGTAGCTTTTGCACTGCGCCCACCGGGGCGGTGGTGAACCACTCGGGCGCCTGAGCAAAGGTGGCGTGGCCGACGATGCGGGCAATCGGCATGGCGCCCAGCGCCTGGGCAGTCGATGCGCGCGCCAGCACCAGGGCGGCGGCGCCGTCGTTGATGGACGAGCTGGAAGCGGCGGTGATGGTGCCGTCTTTTTTGAAGGCCGGTTTGAGGCTGCTGATTTTGTCGAGCTTGACCTTGCCCGGGCCTTCGTCGATGGCCACTACAACTTCTCCGCTGCGAGTCTTGACGGTGACTGGTGTGATCTCCGCGGCAAATGCGCCGGACTCGGTGGCGGCCTTGGCGCGCTGCACGCTGGCAATGGCAAAGGCGTCTTGCGCTTCGCGGGTGAACTGGTATTTGTCAGCGCACTGCTCACCGAAGGTGCCCATGGCGCGGCCGGGCTCGTAAGCGTCTTCCAGGCCGTCGAGCATCATGTGGTCATAAATGCGGTCGTGACCGATGCGGATCCCGCTGCGGCCTTTGGGCAGCAGGTGCGGTGCGTTGGTCATGCTCTCCATGCCGCCAGCGACCATGAGGTCGCGGCTGCCCGCCACCAATTGGTCGTGCGCCAGCATGGTGGCCTCCATGCCCGAGCCGCACATTTTGGATAGCGTGACAGCGCCGGTGCTGGCCGGCAAGCCGCCCTTGAAGCCCGCCTGACGCGCAGGCGCCTGGCCCTGGCCGGCCATCAGGCAATTGCCAAACAGCACTTCGTCAATTTTGTCGGCTGCGACACCGGCGCGCTCGACAGCGGCGCGGATGGCGGCGCCACCCAGGTCGTGCGCAGCCAGGCTGGCGAAGTCGCCCTGAAAGCCGCCCATGGGGGTGCGCGCAGCGCCTAGGATGACGATGGATTCAGACATGGAAACTCCCTCAAATAAATAATCTGCTAGTTCAGTGCCGCTTGGCCTGCCCCACGCCTTGAATAGCCGCCTTGTAGACCGCCTCCAGGCTGTCGTTGCCGGTGATGGTGATGCCCATGTCTTTGAGCAAGCCGTCGTGAATGCCGTACACCCAGCCATGCAAGGCCACCACCTGACCGCGCAGCCAGGCGTCTTGCAAGACCGTGCTTTGGGCGACGTTGACCACTTGCTCAATGGCGTTGAGCTCGACCAGAGCGTCGCAGCGCCGCTCTTCAGCGATGCCCTCAAGCAAGTCGCGGTGCAAGTCGCGCACGTCTTGAATATGCCGCAGCCAGTTATCTGCCAAGCCGATGCGCGCGCCTTCCAGCGCCGCGCGTACGCCCGAGCAACCGTAGTGGCCGACTACCATGACATGCTCGACCTTCAAACGCTCGACGGCGAACTGAATGGTGGACAGCGCGTTCAGGTCCGAGTGCACCACCACGTTGGCCACGTTGCGGTGCACGAACACCTCGCCGGGCTCCAGGCCGGTGATCTGGTTGGCGGGTACGCGGCTATCAGAGCAGCCTATCCACATGTACTTGGGCGTTTGCTGCTGCACCAGGCTGGTAAAAAAGCCGGGGCGCTCGGCCTCCATTTGCGCTGCCCAGGCGCGGTTATGGACAAAAAGGTCAGAGATGGATGTGGTCATGGTTTTTATTTTCGCCCGACATGCGATGCGGGCGCATCAAAGGGTTTCTGCAAACAGCTCGCGGCCGATGAGCATGCGGCGGATTTCGCTGGTGCCCGCGCCAATTTCATACAGCTTGGCGTCGCGCCACAAACGGCCCAGCGGGTAGTCGTTGATGTAGCCGTTGCCGCCAAAAATCTGCACGCCTTCGCCGGCCATCCAGGTGGCTTTTTCGGCGGTCCACAAGATCACGCTGGCGCAGTCTTTGCGCACGCGGCGCACATGCTCGGCGCCCAGGGCATCGAGGTTTTTAGCCACCGTGTAGGCAAACGAGCGTCCGGCTTGCAGCACGGTGTACATGTCAGCGACCTTGCCCTGAATGAGCTGAAACTCGCCAATGCTTTGGCCGAACTGCTTTCGCTCGTGAATGTAGGGCAGTACGTTGTCCATGACCGACTGCATGATGCCCAGCGGCCCGCCGGACAGCACCGCGCG
>CAXNEG010000212.1:0-3334 GCA_964201305.1 Polaromonas sp. | reverse complement strand
GACTGAAGGCCGGGGTGCCGCCTGGGCCAGCTTCTTGAATGGACGTCATGTTGTCGGGCTGTGTGGTCGATCAGGTCTGCACATGGATAAAAAGTAGTGCGAATGTTATCTTATATAAGACATAAGACAAATTGACCATTGGGAGTTTTACCACGTAAAATGTTGAATTGAGTCCAGCACAAGTTCCCATGTGCGCGTCAAACTGATCAACAACCTTCCTGGAGTTTAGTCATGAGCAAAAAACCCGTCCGTGTTGCCGTCACTGGTGCCGCCGGTCAAATTGGTTACGCCTTGTTGTTCCGCATCGCCTCCGGCGAAATGCTGGGCAAGGACCAGCCCGTTATTTTGCAATTGCTCGAAGTGCCCGCCGAAGGCCCGCAAAAGGCCCTCAAGGGCGTGATGATGGAACTCGAAGACTGTGCTTTCCCGCTGCTGGCCGGGATGGAAGCCCACGGCGACCCGATGACTGCCTTCAAAGACACCGACTACGCCTTGCTGGTGGGCTCGATGCCGCGCAAAGCCGGCATGGAGCGCGCCGAGCTGTTGGCCATCAACGGCCAGATCTTCACCGCCCAGGGCAAGGCCCTGAATGCTGTCGCCAGCCGCAAGGTCAAGGTGCTGGTGGTCGGTAACCCCGCCAACACCAACGCCTACATCGCCATGAAGAGCGCGCCGGACTTGCCGCGCAAGAACTTCACCGCCATGCTGCGCCTGGACCACAACCGTGCTTTGTCGCAAATCGCGGTCAAGACCGGCACCCAGGTCGCTGACATCGAAAAGCTCGCTGTTTGGGGCAACCACTCGCCCACCATGTATGCCGACTACCGCTTTGCCACTGTAGGCAGCAAAAAGGTCAAAGACATGATCAACGACCAGGTCTGGAATGCCACTGTGTTCCTGCCCACCGTCGGCAAGCGCGGTGCCGCCATCATTGACGCGCGTGGCTTGTCTTCTGCCGCGTCGGCCGCCAACGCCGCCATCGACCACATGCGCGATTGGGCGCTGGGCTCCAAGGGCAAATGGGTCACCATGGGTATTCCCTCAGACGGCCAGTACGGGATTCCCAAAGACACCATGTTCGGCTTTCCCGTCACCACCGAAGGCGGCGAGTACAAGTTGGTCGAAGGCTTGGAGATTGACGCTTTCAGCCAGGAGTGCATCAACAAGACGCTCAAAGAGCTGCAAGACGAGCAAGCCGGCGTCGCTCACCTGCTTTAAGGGTTGTAAGCCGCCTGCCGCGGTTGACACCGCACACCATGCAACATCCGCGCGACATTCTTCTTGGCGCTCAGGCCGCAGCCGGCGTTTTGCCGGTGTGCGACCACTACAGCGGCGTTGAGCCGCGCATGCGCAAAAGCCTGCAGCTGCAGGCCGAGATGAGCCAGGAGTTCGGCGCTTGCGTGTTTGACGTCACGCTGGATTGCGAAGACGGTGCCCCCGTTGGCGGCGAGGCTGATCACGCCGCGCTGGTGGTTTCTTTGCTGCTGGCTGCAGCCCCTGGTGCCCGCGTGGCAGCGCGTGTTCATCCGATTGATCATCCGGCCTTTGAGGCGGACATTGACACCATCGTCGGGCAGGCAGGTCACCGGCTGAGCCACCTGATGATTCCCAAGGTCGAATCTGCTGCAGATGTTCAGCGCGTTCTCAAAGCTCTGGCGGATGTGGGTTCGGCGGCGGCTGCTGCTTTGCCGCTGCATGTGCTGATCGAGTCGCCGCTGGCGGTTCACAACGCTTTTGAGATTGCCGGCCAGCTGCGCGTGCAGTCCCTGAGTTTCGGCTTGATGGATTTTGTTTCCAGTCACAACGGCGCCATACCGGCTGAGGCCATGGGCAGCAGCGGCCAGTTCAGCCACCCGCTGGTGCTGCGCGCCAAGCTCGCGATTGCTTCGGCTTGCCATGCGCATGGCAAAGTGCCTTCGCATTGCGTGGTGACCGAATTCAGCGACGCTGCCGCCATGCAAAGCGCCGCGCTACGGGCCAGCCGGGAGTTCGGCTACACCCGCATGTGGAGCATTCACCCCAGCCAGATCCGTCCGATTCTGGCGGCCTTGGCCCCCCAGGCCGATGAGCTGGCGTTTGCCGCAGAGTTGATCGTTGCGGCCGACCGGGCGCAATGGGCCCCCATCAGTTTTCAGGGCAAGCTGCACGACCGTGCCAGCTACCGTTATTTTTGGCAGTTGTTGGAGCGTGGTCACCAAACCGGGGCCATCCTGCCTGAGGCTGTCCAAGGGTATTTCCTCAGACACGCTACGGCGGGCTGAGATCAAGCTGGCTTGCATGAACTTCATCTACATCACCCCCCTTGTACTGGCTTGCTGGGGCTTGGCCTTTGACGTTTCGGCCCAGACCGCCGGCGCAAACACTTCTAAGCCGGCCGCCAAGCCAGCCAAACAGCGCAAAATGGCCCCTGCGAACAATATCAGCCGTATCGAAATCCGCAGCACCGCCACTCAGATGGCGGCCGGTATTGCGGCAGCTGAAGCAGCACTCGAGCCGACTGAGCTGGCGATTGCCGAGCGCGTGCACACGGGTGTGATGCCTTGCGAGATGGGGACATCAGTCACCTTGGCCAGCGACCCGGCGGCCCCCGGCTACTTCGACATGCATGGCAGAAATTTTCGTTTTCGCATGGTTCCTGTGACAACGGTCACCGGAGCGATCCGCCTGGAGGACCGCCAAGCCGGTGCGGTGTGGCTGCAACTGCCCAACAAGTCGATGCTGATGAATCAAAAAATCGGCCAACGCATGGCCGACGGTTGCATGAGCCAATTGCAGCTTGTGGTGGCCCAGGCGATGAACGACGCGCCGCCCCCGGACTTGCTGGCCCCCCCTGCGGCTGTACCCGCGCCCCGCCCTTGAATATTTTTTAACAAAGTTTCCAACCCCTCTTTTTGTACATCAGGAGAAAAATAGTGTCCGAGTTCTTGACTGCTTACCGTGCCCATGTAGCCGAACGTTCCGCTCAGGGTATCCCGCCAGTGCCTTTGTCTGCTCAGCAAACTGCTGAGGTCATTGATCTGCTGAAAAATCCGCCCAAGGGCGAAGAAAAAACGCTGGTCGATCTCATCACTTACCGCGTGCCGGCGGGTGTTGATGATGCGGCCAAAGTCAAGGCCAGTTACCTGGCGGCTGTAGCGCACGGCACTGAAAAGTGCGCGCTTATCACCCGCCAGCAAGCCACGCATCTGCTGGGCACCATGCTGGGCGGCTACAACATCAGCCCCCTGATTGATTTGCTCGGCGATGCCGACGCCGCAGTGGCCCAGGAGGCTGCCAAAGGACTGAAGTTCACCTTGCTGATGTTTGACCAGTTTCATGACGTGCAGGAAAAAGC
>CAXNEG010000211.1:0-3343 GCA_964201305.1 Polaromonas sp. | reverse complement strand
AGACCTGCCTGAAAGACATTGACCATGGCTACTAGTTCAACTGCAACCCTTGCGCCCGGCGCCTTTGGCCCGGGTGGAGCCTCTTCCGGCTCACTGCCTGCCGTCAGCGGCACGGGCGGCGCTGTGCGCGCCAATCCTGGCGACGCTGGCAGCGCTGCTGCTGGTACGGGCGGTGCGCTGACAACCATCGCCGGCCCGATGCAATCGATACGCCAGGTGTTGGACCAGCCGGCGCTCAAGAAAATACTGCCATTCCTGTTGTTGGCCTTGTTGCTGCTGCTGTTTGTGGCGGTGTATTCAGCTGTCATCACCCCCAATTACCGCTCCATTGCGGCTGGCATGACCGAATCCGACCAGCAGGCGGCCTTTGATGCTTTGAAAGCAGGCGATTTCAAGCCGGTGCTGGACACTGGTAACGGGCAGATCACCGTGCCGGCCAAGCGCTACCACGAGGCCCGCATATTCCTGGCTTCCAAGGGTTTGCCCAAGACGGGCCAGGTGGGTCTGGACTCGCTCAAAGACCAGTCCTCCATGACCACCAGCCAGTTCATGGAGCAGGTGCGTTACACCGCTGCCATCGAGCAAGAACTGGTGCGCAGTATTTTGCAAATTGACTCTATTTCTGCAGCCCGCGTGCACCTGGCGCTGGCCAAGCAATCGGCATTTGTGCGCGACCGCACACCGCCCAAAGCCTCTGTGGTGGTGACACCGCAGCCAGGCCGCACCATGACGCCCACGCAAGTGCAGGCGGTGGTGCATCTGGTGGCTTCCAGCGTGCCGCTGCTCACCCCCGACAATGTGTCGGTGGTGGACAACATGGGCAAACTGATCACCGACTCATCGAATGACGCAGCGCTTGGCCTGACCGCCGCACAGACCCAGCACAAACAAAAAATGGAAGAGATGTACCGTCAGCGTATCAATCAGATCCTGATGCCGATTGCTGGCGGGTCCAATGTGACCTCGCAAGTCAATTTGTCGCTGGACTTCAGCCAGACTGAAGTGACCACCGAAGACTATGACACCCGCGACAAAGGTCCTAAGACCCGCTCTGAGGTACTCAGCGAAGACCGCAGCACCCTCAAAGATGCGGGCGGCGTACCGGGCGCACTGTCCAACACACCGCCTGTGGCGCCTTCGGCAACACCAGCCACGGCTGCCGGCGCCCCCAAGACCAGCGATGAGCGCAACAACATCACCGCCCGAAGCACCCGCAACTATGAGTTAGACCGTTCGGTGCGCCACGTCAAGAGCGCGACCGGCACAGTGGAGCGTTTGAGCGTGGCGGTGGTGATCAAAGAGCGTGCCCCGCTTGTGCAGCCCAAAGACGACAAAGGCGTTGCACCTGAGCCCCAACCCAACCCGTACAAGCCGGAAGAAATTGAGCGCATGCAAAGCCTGGTGCGCAGCGTGGTGGGTTTCAATGAGGCCCGTGGTGACGTGATCACCGTGATCCCCGCCCGTTTTGAGCCAGAACCCGTGATTGACCTGAGCGTGGTCTGGTACAAAGATGAAGCCATCATGGACCAGATCAAGAGCGGTGTGCTCGGCCTGGTGTTCGTGATCTTCTTGCTGTTGGTGGTAAGACCCGCTGTGATGCACATGCTGGGACGCGAACAAGCCGAAAAAGACGCTGCTGCCGCCCTGGCGCTGGGCAAAGTCATGCCACTGGGCGACGGCGAGCTGAGCCCGGAAGATATGAACGCCATCCAGCTGGGTGAGGGCGAGACCCTGGAACAGCTCAAAGCCAAGCTCAAACCGAAAAAGTCAAGCATTTCGATGGAGATGCTCGACACTGCCAACTCCTACGACGACAAAGTGGCTTTGGTGCGCATGATCGTGGCCGAAGATTCCGCCCGCGTTGCCAGTGTGCTGAAAAACATGATCAAGGCCGGCTGAGGCTGAAAAGGAGTACAAACTGGCCGAAAAAGAAGAAATTAAACAGCTCACGCCCGAGGAAATCGAGGCGGCAGAAAAACTGCAAACAGAGCTCAGCGAGTTGTCCGGCACCAAACGTGCCGCGGTCCTGATGCTGCTGCTCGGTGAGCAGCAGGCTGCTGAGATCATCCGGTTTTTGAACCCCAAAGAAGTGCAAGCACTGGGCGGCGCCATGGTGTCAGTGGCCGACTTGTCGCAAGAGGCGGTGAATTCCGTTCTGGACGAATTTGTGACCACCCTCAAAAAGCAAACCAGCCTGGGCCTGGGCACCACCGATTACGTGGAAAAAGTGTTCAAGCGTGCGCTGGGCGACGACAAAGCCGCCTCGGTGCTGGGCCGTATCTTGCCTGGCCAGAGCAGCAAGGGACTGGAAATTTTGAGCTGGATGGACTCCCGCTCGATTGCCGAGATGATTCGCGGCGAACACCCGCAGGTCAGTGCCATTATTTTGTCGGTACTCGAAAACTCCGTGGCTGCCGACGTACTGGCTTACCTGCCGCAGGAAAGCCGCGCTGAAATTATTCAGCGTGTGGCCAGCCTGGAGGTGGTTCAGCCTTCAGCAATGGAAGAGCTGGAAGCCATTATGAAGAAACAGTTCTCCAGCAATTCGTCGGCACAGTCCTCGAGTTTTGGTGGTATCAAGGCAGCGGCCAAGATCATGAACTTCACCAAGACTGCGCTGGAAGCCTCGGTCATGACCAGCCTGGCGGAGATTGACGCCGACTTGATGCAAAAAATTCAAGACAATATGTTCACCTTCGACAACCTGGTGAGCGTGGACAACCGCGGTATACAGGTGCTGATGCGCAATGTCGAGCCAGACTTGCTGATGATTGCCTTGAAGGGCGGCAGCGAAGAGGTCAAAGACAAATTCTTTGGCAATATGTCTGAGCGTGCGCGGGGCATGTTCCGCGATGACATGGAGGCCAAAGGCCCGCTGCGCATTGCCGACGTCGAAGAAGCTCAAAAAACCATCATGCGCATAGCCCGTAAGCTGTCTGATGCCGGCGACCTGGTGCTGGGCGGAGGCGATGACTTTGTCTGACCTTGCTGCATTGCGTGCGCCGCGTGAGCGCACTGCGCGCGTTTGGCAAGCGCTGGACCTTTTACAGTCTGGCAGCGGCAGCAGCGCCTTTGTGCGCAAGTCCTGGTCGGACGCGCCCAAGCAGGCCTTTGCCTCCCAAGTGATCAAGACCTGGTCGCTACCCGGCCAGGAAGGTGACTTGGACGCCCAAGCCCTTGACGGGCTGAGCGAAGAAGATCTATTGGCCGACGCGGCTCTCTCGGCAGACGACGCTGCTGCCGCCACATTGGCCCTGACAGAAGAAGCCCTGGAGACCGAACGCCAGGGCGCATACGACAAAGGCCTGGAAGAAGGCCGTCGCCAGGTGCGTGAAGAATGGAA
>CAXNEG010000210.1:0-3389 GCA_964201305.1 Polaromonas sp. | reverse complement strand
ATTGCCAACACCGAAAACCGCAAGGTCTGGGTGTTCTGCGGCGACGGTGAGATGGACGAAGTCGAGTCCATGGGCGCCATAGGCCTGGCTGCGCGTGAAAATCTCGACAACCTGATCTTCGTCATCAACTGCAATTTACAACGTCTGGATGGCCCGGTGCGCGGCAACGGCAAAATCATCCAAGAGCTCGAAGGTGAGTTCCGCGGTTCCGGCTGGAACGTGCTCAAGTTGATCTGGGGCAGCACCTGGGACCCCCTTTTGGCGCGCGACAAAGACGGTGCGCTGCGCAAAGTCATGATGGATACGCTCGACGGCGACTACCAGGCCATGAAGGCCAACGACGGCGCCTACGTGCGCAAGCATTTCTTCGGCAAAGATCCCCGTACGCTGGAGATGGTTGCCAAGATGAGCGATGACGACATCTGGAACCTGCGCCGTGGTGGTCACGACGCACAAAAAGTCTACGCCGCCTTTCACGCTGCGGTGAAGCACAAGGGCCAACCCACTGTTTTGCTGATCAAGACTGTCAAAGGTTTTGGCATGGGCAAAATCGGCGAGGGCAAGAACAATGTTCACCAGACCAAAAAACTCGCTGACGAGGACATCAAGGCCTTTCGCGACCGGTTCAATATTCCGATCCCCGACAGCCAGCTGGCCGACATTCCTTTTTATAAGCCTGCAGAAGACACGCCGGAAATGCGTTACCTGCACGAGCGCCGCAAAGCGCTGGGCGGCTATTTGCCGCACCGCCGGGTCAAGGCTGACGAGCAGTTCACAGTGCCGCCGCTGGAGACCTTCAAGTCAGTGATCGAGCCCACCGCCGAAGGCCGTGAAATCTCGACCACGCAAGCTTATGTGCGCTTTTTGACGCAGCTGCTGCGCGACCAGGCCCTGGGCCCGCGCGTCGTGCCCATCCTGGTCGACGAAGCGCGTACCTTCGGCATGGAAGGCCTGTTCCGCCAGATCGGCATCTACAACCCTGATGGACAAAAGTACACCCCGGTCGATAAAGACCAGGTCATGTACTACAAGGAAGACGTCAAGGGCCAGATCCTGCAAGAAGGCATCAACGAAGCCGGCGGCATGAGCAGCTGGATCGCGGCGGCCACCTCGTACAGCACCAACAACCGCATCATGGTGCCGTTTTACGTTTACTACTCAATGTTCGGTTTCCAGCGCATCGGCGACCTGGCCTGGGCGGCGGGCGACATGCAGGCCCGCGGATTCTTGCTGGGCGGCACCTCCGGTCGCACCACGCTCAACGGTGAAGGCCTGCAGCACGAAGACGGTCACAGCCACATCCTGGCCGGCACCATTCCGAACTGCATCAGCTACGACCCGACCTATGCGCACGAAGTCGGCGTGATCCTTCACCACGGCCTCAAACGCATGGTCGAGCGTCAGGAAAACGTGTATTTCTACATCACGCTCTTGAACGAAAACTACGCCATGCCAGGCTTGAAGGCGGGTACCGAAGAGCAAATCATCAAAGGCATGTACCTGTGTAAAGAGGGCGCCAAGCTGACGCCCCGTGTGCAGTTGCTCGGCTCGGGCACGATTTTGCGCGAATCTATTGCAGCGCAGGAACTGCTTGAAAAAGACTGGGGGGTTGCTGCCAACGTCTGGAGCTGCCCTAGCTTCAACGAACTGGCGCGCGACGGCCAGGACGCTGAGCGCTGGAATCTTTTGCACCCCACAGACAAGCAACGCGTGTCTTTTGTCGGCCAACAACTGGCCAAGCACCCTGGCCCGGTAGTCGCTTCGACCGACTACATGAAAGCCTTTGCCGAGCAGATTCGCCCCTTCATTCCCCAAGGCCGTGCCTACAAGGTGCTGGGCACTGACGGTTTTGGGCGCAGCGATTTCCGCAGCAAGCTGCGCGAGCACTTTGAAATCAACCGTCACTACATTGTGGTGGCCGCTCTCAAAGCCCTCAGCGAAGAGGGTACCGTCCCGGCGGCCAAGGTGGCTGAGGCGATCAAGAAATACGGTATCAAAGCCGACAAGATCAACCCGCTTTACGCCTGATTCATACGCACAGAGACGGACTCAAGGAGACAAAAATCATGGCATTGATAGATATCCAGGTTCCTGACATCGGTGACTTTGCCGAGGTCACAGTCATTGAACTGCTGGTCAAACCCGGCGACACCATCAAGCCCGAGCAGTCGCTGCTGACTGTGGAGTCTGACAAAGCCTCTATGGAGATCCCGTCGAGCCATGCTGGCGTGGTCAAAGAATTGCGCGTCAAACTCGGCGACAAAGTCAAAGAAGGCTCGATCGTGCTGGTGCTGGAAACTCAAGTCGCTGCTGCGCCGGCTTCAGCCGCCGCTGCTACACCCGTACCAGCGTCTGCGCCGGTGGCAGTTGCCAGTTCAGTCCCGGTCGCGGCAATGGCCGCTGCTGTTTACAGCGCACAAGCCATGCCCGCGCATGTCCCTGGCGCAGTGACTGACAAGCTACCGCATGCTTCGCCTTCAGTTCGTAAATTTGCGCGCGAGTTGGGTGTGCCGCTGGCTGAGGTCAAAGGCTCTGGGCTTAAGGGTCGTATCACGCCTGACGACGTGCAAGGTTTTACCCGGGCCGTCATGGCTGGTGATGTGCGCACGCTGGCCCAGTCGGGCAAGTCATCCGCCGGTACAGCCGGCAGCGACGGCGCGGCATTGGGCCTGCTACCGTGGCCTGTTGTTGACTTTGCCAAGTTCGGGCCTGTCGAGCGCAAAGAAATGGGCCGCATCAAAAAAATCAGCGGTGCGAATTTGCTTCGCAACGCTGTTCTGATTCCAGCCGTCACCAACCACGACGATGCCGACATCACCGACCTTGAAGCCTTTCGCGTCTTGACCAACAAGGAAAACGAGAAGACTGGCGTGAAAGTCACGATGCTCGCCTTCCTGATCAAGGCTTGCGTCGCTGCTCTCAAAAAATACCCCGAGTTCAACAGCTCTCTGGACGGCGACTCGCTGGTCTACAAGCAGTACTGGCACATTGCTTTTGCCGCTGACACACCCAACGGCTTGATGGTCCCGGTCATCAAGGACTGCGATAAAAAAGGCGTTTTACAGATCAGTCAGGAAATGGGTGATCTGGCCAAAAAAGCGCGAGACGGCAAGCTTGGCCCTGCCGACATGAGCGGTGCGACTTTCACCATCTCCAGCCTCGGCGGTATTGGCGGCAAGTACTTCTCGCCCATCATCAATGCACCTGAGGTGGCTATTTTGGGCGTATGCCGTTCCACCATCGAACCCGTCTGGGATGGCAAGGCTTTCCAGCCACGCCTGATGTTGCCCATGTCGTTGACCTGGGACCACCGCGTGATCGACGGCGCCGCTGCTGCACGCTTTAACGTCTACCTCGGCCAGATTCTGAGCGACTTCCGCCGCGTACTA
>CAXNEG010000209.1:0-3392 GCA_964201305.1 Polaromonas sp. | reverse complement strand
CATGAATTGCTGGGGCGAAAGACCGCCCAGCAGGGCCAGAGCTTGAGTTGTATCCATGGGACAATTGTCGGATGAAAATCACCCCACAATGCGTTGTGTCCTTGACCTGGGTCATGAAAGACACCCTTGGCGAAGTCCTTGACGAGCTGGACGAGCCGGTTGAGTTTTTGCTGGGCGGTCAGGATTTACTGGCCAAAATTGAAGAAACCCTGCAAGGCCATGAGCTTGGCGCCAAGATTGATCTGCACCTAGAGCCAGAGCAAGCCTTTGGCGACTATGACGAGAATTTTGTCTTTCTGGAGCCGCGAAAACTGTTTCCGGCTGAGCTGGAAGAAGGCATGACCTTTGACGGTCAGGCACTGCCAAAAGGCACCAGCACGGACACCCCGCGCCAGCTCATTTACACCGTGACCGACATTTACCCCGAGCATGTGGTGCTGGACGGCAACCACCCGCTGGCGGGCATCGCCATCCGTTTGTCCCTCAAGGTAGAAGCCGTGCGCGAGGCCACTGAAGAAGAAGTCGGTCAGGGCACACTGGGCACCGGTTTTTTCAAGCTCGAAGCTGACACTTCGCCCTTAACGGGCCACAAAACGGGCAACAACACACTGCACTGACAGCGCAGACGCTTGAGCCACTCAACGCTTGCCGGTTGAGCCGTAACCGCCTTCGCCACGCTCGCTGGCCACGAACTCGCTGACCACATTGAACTGAGCCTGCATCACAGGAACGATCACCAGTTGCGCGATGCGCTCCATCGGCTCAATGGTGAAGGCCACATCGCTGCGGTTCCAGGCGCTGACCATCAACTGGCCCTGGTAGTCACTGTCAATGAGTCCGACCAGGTTGCCCAACACGATGCCATGTTTATGGCCCAGCCCCGAACGCGGCAGGATCAAGGCGGCATAAGCCGGGTTCTGCAAATACATGGCCATGCCTGTGGGGATCAATTGCCAGGCGTTGGGTGCCAGGGTGAGCGGTTCAATCAGGCAGGCGCGCAAATCCAGACCGGCACTGCCGGGGGTGGCATAGGCGGGCAAGTTGTCGTTCAGGCGCGGGTCGAAGATCTTGACGTCAATTTTCATGATGGTGTGCGGTTGACATGGAGCCGGCTGGCCACTTGAGCGATAAGCTGGCGGGCCAGATGGAGTTTGGATGCGCGGGGCAGGCTCTGCGTGCCATGGGCATCGACCAGCAAGAGGCTGTTGTCGTCCTGCCCGAAAGTCGCCGGCCCGATGTTACCCACCAGCAAGGGCACGCCTTTTTTGATGCGTTTGGCTTCGGCATGGGCCTGCAAATCATGACTTTCAGCTGCAAAGCCGACACAAAAAAGCATGCCGCTGCGGGCGCGGGCCGAGGCGGCCACCTGCGCCAGAATGTCGGGGTTTTCAACAAAATTGAGCCTTGGAGCTTGCCCGCTGCCGTCTTTTTTGATTTTTTGCTCCGCCGCGCTGGCCACGCGCCAGTCGGCCACCGCGGCGGTGGCGATGAACACGCTGGCCTGCTCAACCCGGGCCAGGACAGCCTGCGCCATCTGCTCGGCAGAGCGCACATCCACACGGGTCACGCCGCGGGGCGTTGGCAGGCTCACCGGCCCGGCCACCAGCGTGACTTCAGCGCCGGCCTCGTGCGCAGCCCTGGCCACGGCAAAGCCCATTTTCCCGCTGGACAAATTGGTGATGCCGCGTACCGGGTCAATGGCTTCGTAGGTCGGCCCGGCGGTGACCAGCACGCGCTGGCCGGCCAGCGACTTGGGTACAAAAAAAGCGATCAGGTCTTCGAGCAGCTCTTCAGGCTCGAGCATGCGGCCGTCACCCGTCTCGCCGCAGGCTTGATCACCACTGCCCACGCCCAGCACCACGGCGCCGTCAGCCTGCAGTTGCGCCAGGTTGCGCTGGGTGGCCGGGTGCGCGTACATCTCTCGGTTCATGGCCGGTGCCAGCAGCAGGGGCACCGTGTTGATGGGGCGGGCCAGGCACATCAATGCCAGCAGATCGTCAGCGCGGCCGTGCAGCAGCCTGGCCATGAAGTCGGCGCTGCATGGCGCCACCAAAATCGCGTCGGCCTCGCGGGACAAATTGATGTGCGCCATGTTGGTGTCTTCACGCGCATCCCACTGGCTGGTGAAAACCGGCCGGCCGCTCAGGGCCTGCAGTGTCACCGGGGTGATGAATTGCGCCGCGGAATCGGTCATAACAACCTGCACCGTGGCCCCTGCTTTGATCAGGGCGCGGCAAAGCTCGGCTGCCTTGTAGCAGGCAATGCCGCCAGACAGGCCCAGCACAATGTGTTTGCCGGCCAATTCGCCGGCATCGCCCGGTAGGGGCAGGGGCGAATCAAGGGGTAAATGGTTACTCATGATGCGCAATGTACTAGATCGCAAGCCAGGCCCCTGACCCGCCTATAATCAGCGTTTCCACCTCAGCGAACTTCTGGTTCGTTCATGGCATGACCAAATTTGTCTTCGTCACCGGCGGTGTGGTGTCCTCCTTGGGCAAGGGAATCGCCTCTGCCTCCCTGGCTGCGTTGCTTGAGTCGCGCGGTCTCAAAGTCACCCTCATCAAGCTCGACCCGTACATCAACGTGGACCCTGGCACAATGTCGCCGTTTCAGCACGGCGAGGTGTTTGTCACCGAAGACGGCGCCGAAACCGATCTGGATTTGGGCCACTACGAGCGTTTCATTGAGACGCGCATGCGCAAGTCCAACAACTTCACCACCGGCCAGATCTACAAAAGCGTGCTCGAAAAAGAGCGCCGCGGCGACTACCTGGGCAAAACGGTTCAGGTGATTCCGCACATGACCAACGAAATCCAGGACTTCATCAAACGCGGTGCGCGTTTTGAAACACCCGAAGCGGTCGATGTGGCAATTGTTGAAATCGGCGGCACCGTCGGAGACATCGAGTCACTGCCATTCCTGGAGGCGGTGCGTCAAATGAGCCTGCGCATGGGCGCCAACAACACCGCCTTTGTGCACCTGAGCTATGTGCCCTGGATCGCCGCCGCCGGCGAGCTCAAGACCAAGCCGACCCAGCACACGGCCAAGCAGTTGCGCGAGATCGGCATCCAGGCCGACGTGCTGCTGTGCCGGGCCGACCGCCGCATTCCCAACGAAGAGCGCGAAAAAATATCACTGTTCTCCAACGTGCCCGAGTGGGGCGTGATCTCTATGTGGGACGTGGACACCATCTACAAGGTGCCGCGCATGCTGCACGAACAAGGTCTGGATGGCCTGATCTGCGACAAACTGCGCCTGAACACCCCGCCGGCCAAGCTGGAGCGCTGGGACGCGCTGGTCTACGAGACCGAGCACCCGCAACAAGAAGTGCGCATCGCCATGGTGGGCAAGTATGTGGATTTGAGTGACAGCTACAAGTCACTCAACGAAGC
>CAXNEG010000208.1:0-3395 GCA_964201305.1 Polaromonas sp. | reverse complement strand
CCGCCGGAGTTTCCTTTTGTAGCTTTGCTGGTGTCGGGCGGCCACACGCAGTTGATGCGGGTGGACCGCGTGGGCAGCTATGAGCTGCTGGGCGAAAGCATTGACGACGCCGCCGGCGAAGCCTTTGACAAGTCGGCCAAGCTCATGGGCCTGCCTTACCCCGGCGGGCCGCACCTGGCCAAGCTGGCAGAGCAAGGCGATGCCACGGCCTTCAAACTGCCTCGGCCTTTGCTGCACAGCGGCGACCTTGATTTTTCGTTTGCCGGCCTGAAAACTGCGGTGTTGACGCAGGCTAAAAAGTTGGGTGACGCCCTCGAGAGCCGCAGGGCCGACCTGGCCGCCTCAACGCAGGCGGCCATCGTCGAGGTGCTGGTGAAAAAATCCATGAGCGCCATGGCGCAGACCGGCCTCAAGCGCCTGGTGGTGGCCGGCGGTGTGGGTGCCAATGCCGCGCTGCGCAGTCAGCTCAATGCTGTTTGCAAGCAGCGCGGTATTCGTGTGCATTACCCCGAGCTGCATTTGTGCACCGACAACGGCGCCATGATCGCGCTGGCCGCCGGTATGCGTTTGCAGGCCGGGTTGCAAGATTTGCAGGCGGCCTACACGTTTGACGTCAAGCCGCGCTGGCCGCTGGACGACATCAGCCGCGACGCTGCGGCGCTTTCCAATACCCAACCCTTGATCGTCTGATGAACACTGTTTTGAAACATGGCCTGAAATTTCTGGCCCTTGGCCTGCTGGCCTTTGCAGCCGGCTTGCCTGGCATCGCTGTGGCCCAAAGCGCCGCCCCTACAGTGCGCATCGCCTTGATTGAAAGCCTTTCAGGTCCTTTCGGCAACACCGGTGAAGCAGTTTTTCGCAACCTGGTGTGGGCCACAGAGCGCGTCAATGCGCGTGGCGGCGTCAAGCTGCCGTCTGGCGCGCAAGCGCTGCGCATCGAGCGTTATGACAGCAAGGGCCAGAACGAAGAGGCGTTGGCTGCGCTGCGCTCAGCCATCGACGACGGCATCCGGGTCATCGCCCAGGGCAACTCCTCGGCCACGGCGGCGGTGTTGATTGACGCTATCAATAAACACAATGAGAGAGAGCCGGCCAAGCGGGTGTTGTTTCTCAATTACTCGGCGGTGGAGCCTTCGCTGACCAACGAAAAGTGCAGCTTCTGGCACTTTCGCTTTGACGCGCATGCCGACATGCGCATGGCCGCCCTGATGGATGTACTCAAGGACGACAAGGCGCTGAAAAGCATTTACCTGATCGGGCAGGACTACAGCTTTGGCCAGTCGGTGCTGCGCGAAGCCAAAAAGCAAATCAGCCTGCAGCGCCCCGATGTGCAGATCGTCGGTGACGAACTGCACCCGATGGCGCGCGTGAAGGACTTTTTGCCCTACGCCGTCAAGATCAAACAAAGTGGCGCGCAAGCGGTGCTGACCGGCAACTTCGGCAACGACCTCACGCTGCTGGTAAAAGCCGCCAAGGAAGTGGGTTTTGAAGGCAAGTTCTACACCTTTTACGGCAACGCGCTGGGCGTGCCCGGCGTGCTGGCCGAAGCCGGCGTGGGCAAGGTGATTGCGGTGGCCGATTGGTTCCCCAACACGCCGGGCGCTGATTCAGAGCGCTTTTACCAGGCCTTTAGGCTGCGCTTTCCCAAGCCGCAGGACGACTATGTGCACATGCGCATGCAGCTCATGGTCGAGGCGCTGACCCAGAGCATCGAAAAAGCCGGCAGCACGGAAGCCGCCGCCGTGGCGCGGCAGCTGGAAAAAGCCAGTGTCAATGTGTCCGGCCTGGCAGGCGCCATGCGCGCGGCCGACCACCAGTTTCAGCAGCCGTTGCGGGTGGCGGTGATGGACCGGCAGGGCGCGCCCGGTGTGAAGTTTGATGTTGAGGGTTCGGGCTTTGGTTTCAGGGTCATCAAAACCATTTCGCAGACCGGCGCGGAGCAGCCGCACAGTTGCCAGATGAACAGGCCCTCGTGAGTCCTTTTTTGAGTTTGATGTTTTACAAAGGCCTTCTGCCATGCGCCAAGCTGTTCTGAGTCTTGAAGAATCCATGATCCGCCAGGTGGCCAATGCTGGCATGGGGCGGGATGACGTACTCAAGTTCTGGTTTGGCGAGAGCGATGAGGTGACGCCAGATTTCATCCGGCAGGCGGCAGCTGATTCTTTGACAAGTGGCGAAACTTTTTACGCGCACAACCTGGGCCTGCCCGAGCTGCGCGAAGAAATCGCCCGTTACTGCAGCGCCGTGCGCACAGCCGGTGCCGCGCCCGTGGGTGTGGACCGCGTGGCGGTGACGGCCGGCGGGGTGAACGCACTGATGCTGGCCGTGCAGGCACTGGTCAACGCCGGTGACCGCGTGGTGGTGGTCACGCCCGTCTGGCCTAACCTGACAGCGCAGCCGGCCATCATGGGCGCCCAAGTGCATTGCGTCAGCTTGCGGCCTGTAGACGGCCAGTGGCAGCTGGACATGGCCGAGCTGCTGGCGGCCATCACGCCGGCCACGCGGCTTGTGGTGCTCAACGCACCCAACAACCCGACCGGCTGGACGATCAGCCGCGCGGAGCAGCAAACCCTGCTGGCGCATTGCCGCCGCACCGGCACCTGGATCTTGGCCGACGAGGTGTATGAGCGGCTTTATTACGAGCCCACGCCCAACGGCTGCGCGCCGAGTTTTCTGGACATTGCAGATCCCCAGGACAGGCTGGTGGTGGTGCACAGTTTTTCTAAGAGTTTTTTGATGACCGGCTGGCGCCTGGGCTGGCTGGTGATGCCGCCCGATATGACGCCGCAGATGGGCAAGCTGATCGAGTTCAACACCTCCTGCTCGCCGGTGTTTGTGCAGCGTGCCGGGGTGGTGGCCTTGCAGCGCACCGCCGAGGTCACGCCCCGGGTGGTGGCGCACCTTAAGGCCTGCCGCGACACCCTGGTGCCGTTGTTGCAGGCGCTGCCGGGCGTGCAGCTGGCACCGGCGGCCGGCGGCATGTACGCGTTTTTCCGCCTGACGGGGCGTCCGGAGTTCCAGGACTCGCTGGCCACCGCCAAGCGCCTGGTGGCCGAGGCCGGATTGGGTTTGGCCCCGGGCGCGGCGTTTACAAACAGCACTGAGCCCGCTGAGCAGGGCTGGCTGCGCTGGTGTTTTGCCAGCCAGCAGCCGGAGCGCCTGCGCCAGGGGGTGCAAAGGCTGGCTGTTTGGCTGGCCCAAAACAAGCCGCCCGCTGGGCTATAATCCAAGGCTTTGCTAAACCGGCCCCGTGCCAGTGCAGCAAATAACACGGCGGTCTGCGGTCAACTCCCACTTCGGGAACACTGCTCCGTTCGCAAGTTCCTAAAGGGAAAACCCATGATTGCAAAATCGATCAAGGCCGACATCGTTCAGGCCAACGCACGCCAGGCTGG
>CAXNEG010000207.1:0-3419 GCA_964201305.1 Polaromonas sp. | reverse complement strand
TGCCCTGGCAAAACACCCGCGACCCTTACCGCGTTTGGTTGTCCGAGATCATGCTGCAACAAACGCAGGTGAGCACGGTGCTGGACTATTACGCCCGGTTCTTGCAGCGCTTTCCTGATGTGATGGCACTGGCCGCCGCTGACCTGGACGAGGTGCTGGGCTTGTGGAGTGGTCTGGGTTATTACACGCGCGCGCGAAATCTGCACCGCTGCGCGCAACAGATTGCCAGCGAGCACGGTGGCCAGTTTCCAAAGACGGCCCTGGCTTTGCAGACTTTGCCGGGAATTGGCCGCTCCACTGCGGCGGCGGTGGCCGCCTTTTGCTTTGCTGAGCGCGTGGCGATTTTGGACGGCAACGTCAAGCGCGTGCTGACCCGCGTGCTGGCTTATTCGGCTGACCTCTCGCAAGCGGCGGCTGAGCGTGCTCTCTGGGACAAAGCCTCAGAGCTGCTGCCGGCGGGCCAAGACATGCCCGCGTACACCCAGGGCGTGATGGACCTGGGGGCCTCCATCTGTGCGACGCGCCAACCGCAATGCCTGATTTGCCCGGTGCAAGCCTTGTGCGTGGCGCACCGCCAGGGGCAGCCTGATAAATACCCGGTCAAGACGCGCAAGCTCAAGCGCAGTGCCCAAGCGCTGTGGCTGCTGTGGCTGCAACGCCCCGATGGTGCAGTGTGGCTCGAAAGGCGTCCGGCAAGCGGTATCTGGGGTGGCTTGTACTGCTTGCCGGTATTTGACAGTGAAGAGGCTTTGAGCGGTTCAGTCCCTGCGGCCGCACGCGCTGGTCTGAAGCCGAAAACGCCTTTCAGACACGTTTTGACGCACAAGGATTTGCACCTGAAGCCCTTTGTTGTCCAGTTGACTGCCCGCCAGAAACTGGCGAATGAGCTGACAGCGGCTGAGCGAGGCGGTGCATGGTTTGGCCTGGCAAGCTGGCCTTCTCTCGGGCTGCCTGCACCAGTGCGCAAGCTGCTTGAAGCTGGTGCCTGAGGCCCTTGCCCGAAGCCGGCCCCGGCCGGGTCGGCCGCTGGGCATGGCTTGTTGATTTGCTGCTCAGGCCTTGGATGCGGGCGCGTTGAAATTGGGCAGCAAGAAGGCGACCAGTCCCAGCGCCGGAAGATAGGAGCAGAGCTTGTAAATGAATTCGATGCCATGAGCGTCGGCGATAACTCCCATCAAGGCGGCACCGAGCCCGCCGAGTCCGAAGGCCAATCCAAAGAACATCCCTGAGACCATGCCGACCCGACCCGGTATCAGCTCATGGGCATAGACCAAAATCGCTGGAAAGGCCGAAGCCATCAGTAAGCCGATGACCATGGTAAGAACGCCGGTCCAAAACAGGTCTGCAAAAGGCAAGGCCAGCGTGAAGGGCAGGGCGCCCAGAATGGAAATCAAAATCATGGGTTTGCGACCGATACGGTCGGTCAGTGCGCCACCCAGCAAGGTACCCACTGCAATCGCGGCCATGAAAATAAACAACTGGATCTGGGCAGCCTGGATGGGCAGATTGAATCGTTCAATCAGATAAAAAGTGAAGAAAGACGTCAGACTCGAGCTGTAAACGTTCTTTGAAAACAGCAGCAACATCAGTACGCTGACCAGGAAAAAAACCCGTGCACGGGACAAATGATTTTTCGCGGTGTTTGCACGTGCGCCAGCATCGCCAGGACGCGATTGAATGCGGTACCACATACCAATGCGTGCTAAAAAAAACATCCCGACGAGCGCCGCAAGCGAGACCCAGGCAATGGCGCCCTGGCCACGTGGCAAGACGATAAAGGCAGCCAGCAAGGGGCCGACAGCCTGCCCGACATTGCCGCCGACTTGAAAGAAGGCCTGGGCGGTGCCATAGCGGCCACCGGAAGCCATGCGCGCAACGCGAGAGGCCTCCGGGTGGAATATGGCCGAGCCTGTGCCGATCAGAGCGGTCGAAAAAAGAATGGCCACATAATTCTGCGCAACCGAAAGCAGCAGCAATCCTACGAGCGTGAAGCACATGCCCAGCGCCAGTGAGTAGGGTTGGGGGTGTTTGTCGGTGTACAAGCCCACGGTGGGTTGCAGCAGCGAGGCGGTCATCTGAAAGGCCAGGGTGATGATCCCGATCTGGGTAAAGTCCAGACTAAATTGCGCCTTGAGTAAAGGGTACAGGGCCGGTATCAGGGATTGAATGAGATCGTTGAGTAGATGGCAAAAGCACAGTGAGATCAGGACTGGTATGGACGCCGTCTGTGCGCTCATGCCCTGTGCAGGCGCGGAAAGAGCACCAGTTTCAGGCACTGTGGATGTTGTTGAAGTGCTCATGTTGGATCTTTCAGCAGGGCGTCCAGCTCACGGTGCCGTTTGAGTGTCTGCCAGTTTTGGCTGAAGGCCAGGGTCAGCACTTCAACCAAGTACACCGACCGATGTTGCCCGCCAGTGCAGCCAATGGCCACGGTGACGTAACTGCGCTGGTCGCGCAGCAGCGCCGGGAGCCATTGACTTAGAAAATTTTCAATGCCGTTGAACATGTCGGTCACTTCAGGATGGCTTCGCAGGTAGTCGGCCACGGGCTTGTCGCGGCCTGTGAGGCAGCGCAAGTGGCTTTCGTAGTGCGGGTTGGGCAGCATGCGCACGTCAAACACATAGTCGGCGTCCAGCGGTACGCCGCGTTTGAAGGCAAAGGACTCAAACACCAGGGTCAGCCTGCTCGCCGGGGCCGCCACCAAAGTTTTGAGATAAGTCTGCAACTGGGACGAGCGGATGATGCTGGTGTCGATGACCTGGGCTTGTTCGCGTATCTCCGCGAGCAGTTCGCGTTCGTGCTCGATCGCTTCAACCAGTGCCCTGTGCGTGTCGGAAGCGTTGCCGCGCGACAGCGGATGCATGCGGCGGGTTTCAGAAAATCGTCGCACCAGCGTGTCGGTGCTGGCGTCCAGAAAAATCGATTTGATCGCCATGCCCTGAGCCTGCAAGGCCAGCAACTGCTTGGGCACCAGCGGCAGTGATGAGGCGCTGCGCACATCCATCGCAATGGCCACGCGGCTGGCTTTGTGTTTGAGTTCGAGTGCGACAAAACTCTCGAGCAGCTCTGGCGGGAGGTTGTCCACACAGTAGTAGCCAGCGTCTTCCAGGGCGTGCAGCGCGACCGACTTGCCGGAGCCTGACATGCCGGTGATCAGCACCATTTCCATGCTTGTCATGGCCGGCTCGGGTGTGCTCATGTGCCCAACATTTCTTTGGCGTGCGCCAGCGTGGCCGGCGAGAGTTTGTCGCCGCCCAGCATGCGTGCAACTTCTGCGACCCTGGACGAACCCTCTACGGCGTTGACGGTGCTGGCGGTGCCGTCTTTGTCGCTGTGCTTGGCCACTACCAAATGCTGGTCGGCGCAGGCCGCCACTTGGGGCAGATGCGTGACTGCCATGACTTGCCGGTCTTTGCCCA
>CAXNEG010000206.1:0-3426 GCA_964201305.1 Polaromonas sp. | reverse complement strand
TCCACCCGCAACGACGACCCTCAAACCGCCAGCCGCCCCTGGGACAAAGACCGCGACGGTTTTGTGCTGGGCGAGGGCGCCGGCGTGATGGTGCTCGAAGAATACGAACACGCCAAGGCGCGTGGTGCCCGGATTTATGGCGAGCTCGCCGGTTTCGGCATGAGCGCTGACGCCGGCCACATGACCGCGCCCAGCATGGACGGCCCGCGCCGCGCTATGTTGAGTGCCATGGCCAACGCCGGGGTCAATGCTGATCAGGTCCAGTACCTCAACGCACACGGTACCTCCACACCCTTGGGTGACATCAATGAAACCCAGGCCATCAATGCTGCTTTCGGCGACCATTCCCGGCGCCTAGTGGTGAGTTCGACCAAGTCCATGACGGGTCACTTGCTCGGTGGTGCGGGCGGCATCGAATCGGTTTACACCGTGCTGGCGCTGCACCATCAAAAAGTTCCGCCGACCATCAACATCTTTAACCAGGACCCGGAATGCGACCTGGACTACTGCGCCAACACGGCGCGTGATGTGAAGATGGATGTGGCGCTTAAAAATAATTTCGGTTTTGGCGGCACCAACGGCTCTCTGGTTTTTAAGCGAATTTAAACCGGCGCCTGCTGTGACCCTGCACAACGCCCCATTGGTGAGTTATCCCTTGGGGCGTTCGCGTTTTTTGGTGTTTTTTTTGTTTTTCGGCTGGTTGTTGGCAGCCGGTGTCACTATTTGGTGGTGGCGAAGTGCACCGCCAGACGACTGGCGACCGCTGCTGGGGGTGCTTTGCTGCCTTCTGGCTGGCCTGGCCACGACCGCCGGCTGGCGGCGTTCGCCGGTTGGCGAGCTGCAGTGGGACGGGGAAAACTGGTACTGGGAGAGCAAGGTCTACCAAGACAGTGCTGAGCTTAATGCCCCTGTGGTGGCGCTTGACTTGCAATCGGCCATGCTGCTGCGACTGGACAATCCGGCAGGTGCTGTGTGGTGGTTGTGGGCGGAGCGCGCGGCCGCGCCCGAGCGCTGGCTGGACATGCGCCGTGCCGTGCATGCTCCGCGAAGGCCGCTGAATTTGCAGGTTTCTGATGCGGCGCAGTGACCGCCGGTTCAGCTTGCCGCTAAAGTGATGGATCTTGTGGCACAAACTCCAGGCGCAACCTTGAAGCGATGCGCCTGCGTCCCCACATGGTCAAAATTCGCTTTTTATTTTTTGTTTTTTCTGAGAGCTCATGATGCTTCAACTGAATCGAATCCCCTTGTGCGCTTTGGCCTTGAACGCCTTGGTGACATGGAGCCTGAGTGTTGCCATCTTGGCGCCGCAACCGGCTTTGGCCCAAGCCCGAGCGCTGCCGGACTTCACCGACCTGGTCGATCAGGTCGGGCCGTCGGTCGTCAATATTCGAACGCTCGAAAAAGCCAAACCGGCCAGCGCAGCCGGCGGCGGCACTGAGGAGCAAATGCTCGAGTTCTTCCGTCGCTTCGGTATTCCAGTGCCGCCCAACATGCCGCGCTCACCCCGGCCGGACCGCGGTCAGCCCGATGAAGACCAGCCGCGTGGCGTTGGCTCGGGCTTTGTTTTGTCCAGCGACGGTTTTGTGATGACCAATGCGCATGTGGTCGAAGGCGCCGATGAGGTCATCGTCACCCTCACCGACAAGCGCGAATTCAAGGCCAGGATCATCGGGGCTGACAAGCGCTCTGACGTGGCTGTTGTGAAAATTGACGCCAGTGGCCTGACGGCCGTCAAAATCGGTGACGCCAACCGCATGCGCGTGGGCGAGTGGGTCATGGCCATCGGCTCGCCGTTTGGCCTGGAAAATACTGTCACGGCCGGCATCGTCAGCGCCAAGCAGCGCGACACCGGCGACTACCTGCCTTTCATCCAGACCGACGTGGCCATCAACCCCGGCAATTCGGGTGGCCCGCTCATCAATATGCGCGGTGAGGTGATCGGCATCAACAGCCAGATTTACTCCCGTTCGGGCGGCTTCCAGGGCATATCTTTTGCCATCCCGATCGACGAAGCCATTCGCGTGTCTGACCAGCTGCGCAGTACTGGCCGCGTCACGCGCGGACGCATTGGGGTGCAGATTGAGCAGGTCAGCAAAGAGATCGCCGAATCCATCGGCCTGGGCCGGGCGCAAGGCGCCTTGGTTCGCGGTGTGGAATCGGGTGCGCCTGCCGACAAAGCCGGCATAGAAGCTGGCGACATCATCACCCGGTTCGACGGCAAGGTCATCGAAAAATCCTCCGATCTGCCGCGACTCGTGGGCAACGTCAAGCCCGGTACACGCTCACCCATCACGGTGTTTCGCCGTGGCACGTCGCGCGATCTGATGGTGACCATCGCCGAGATCGAAGCTGAAAAACCCGCCCGCCGTGCCGCTGCCCCCGAAGCCAAGCCCCCTGTAGCCGGCCCGGCCCAGGTCATTGGGCTGGTGGTGGCAGAGCTCAATGACGCACAAAAGAAAGAATTGAAGCTGCGCGGCGGTGTGCGCGTCGAGTCGGTCGACGGCGCTGCAGCCCGCGCCGGTTTGCGCGAGGGCGACGTGATCGTAGCGATTGCCAATGCCGAGGTGCTCAGCGTCAAGGATTTTGAGCAGTCGCTGGCCAAAATCGACAAAACCAAGACCGTCAACGTGCTGTTCCGCCGCGGTGACCTGGCGCAATACGCCTTGATTCGCCCCGGCCGCTGAGCGCGCCATAGCCTTTTAAGCCCTGTGGGCTTCAGGGCTGCGGGGGCTTTTTGGGGCCTCAGAAAAATTTATTTTTTATTTTCCTGGTTCATTTTCTTTGTCTGTAGGCGCTAACTTGCATTCAAGTTATTCATCGTGCGAATAGTGCTTCAACGAATTTGGATAGAATAGGGGCTAATTTCGGTTTATTTTGATATATAGATCGTTTCTGAGTGGTGCTTGTGCACACCTTTTAAGCAATTTATGTGTGATCCACAGATCGCCCACAAGTTGTTCAGAGTTGCGCAAAAGGAATTGTGAATAAGTTGTGTATAAGTTTCATGTTGCTGCTCTGCAACGACGAGGTTTGGGCTTTTTTGAGGCTATGCAGCACCGGCTTTTTGCCTACAATGAAGCTCCAACTATCGCAGTTGCCATAGATTGTTGGTTCAGGGCGCGTCGCAAATCGACGCGCCCTTTTTTATGTCTGTTGCGAAGTCGGCCCCTGGTCTTCGCAATAATTTCAAGTACTTAGGCGTTTGCTTTGATGAATCACATCAGAAATTTTTCGATCATTGCCCACATCGATCACGGTAAATCCACGCTGGCAGACAGGATCATCCAGCGCTGCGGCGGTTTGCAAGACCGCGAGATGAGCGCCCAAGTCCTGGACTCGATGGATTTAGAAAAAGAGCGTGGGATAACCATCAAAGCGCAGACCGCTGCACTGCGTTACCAGGCCGCTGACGGCCAGGTCTACAAC
>CAXNEG010000205.1:0-3430 GCA_964201305.1 Polaromonas sp. | reverse complement strand
GCGGCCTGGTCACCGTGCGGGTGAAAGCGGCCCAGCACGTCGCCCACCACGCGGGCGCTTTTGACGGGCTTGGCACCGGTGGCGCCATTGGCCCCGCCAAAGCCCAGGCCCATGCGCGACATGCTGTACAAAATGCGGCGCTGCACGGGCTTTTGGCCGTCACACACATCGGGCAAGGCGCGGCCTTTAACCACGCTGAGCGCGTACTCCAGGTAAGCGCGCTGGGCGTAAGAAGCCAGGCAGTCCTGGTCAGCGGGCTCGGGGGCAGCAGGGGGTACGTCGGGGGTGAATAAATCCATGGGGTGTCAGGTGTCGGTTGGTAGCAGTGATGGCAGGTTTCAGGGGCGGCTAAGGGTTGGTGCCAGAAGCTGTCAAAGGCGGCGGCGATGAAGAGGGCAAAACAGACAGTAAAGGAGCCGAACGCAGCAAATGTTGCGGGCCGGCGTCGGGCAGCATGTTGCCCCTGCCGGAGGCACCGCCCACCATTTCCATGCGCACGCGGCCAGGCACCACGGCCACACCGGCCATAGCGCCGGCCACACCGGCCGGACCGGCAGCAGGTGGCTCGTCGGCCTGAGACAGCACTTGGGGCTTTAAAAAGGCGTAAAGCTGCATCACGGTTTTGACGTAGTTTTGCGTCTCAGGGTAGTTGGGTATTTTGTTGCCGGCGCGTTGCACTGCGCCTTCGCCGGCGTTGTACGCGGCCAAGGCCAAGTCCAGCCGGCCCGGGAACATCGCCATCAGGTCACGCAGGTAGCGGGTGCCGGCACGCAGGTTGACGGCGGGGTCTGTGAGTTTTTGGGCAATGCTGCTGCGGCGGTCGCTTTTAACGCCATAGCGCGCGGCGGTGGGCGCCATCAGCTGCATCAGCCCGACCGCGCCTTTGGGCGAGACAGCTTGCGTGTCAAAACCGGACTCCGCAGCAATCAGGGCTTGCAGCAATTCAGGCTCCAGTCGGTGCGTTTGGGCCGCTTCTTTGAGCAAGTGTTGTACAGCCTTGTATCGCGGCGACTGGGTGAGGTAGTGCATCAGTCGCGACTGCGCCGGGCTGGCTGGAGCCGGCTCTGGCCGCGGCTGCAGGGGTGCATCCGGCGCGGCCGGCGGGCTGCTGTTGATTTCCAGCATGCTGCCGCCTTGGGCAAACAATTCGTAGCGCTCGTCAAGCCTGGCGTTGGAGAAATGCGCCACACCACGCTCGTCGATAAAAGCCCAGATTTGCGCCTGGGCAGCGCCGGCCCACAGCAACCCGGCGAGCGCCGCCACAAACAGCGCGGGAATTTTCAGGGGCTTCATGGGCTTGAAGGCTTTCATGGCTTTCAGGGCGCAATCCGCGTCAGACGTCGATGTCCACCGCGTCACCGTGCAGTTCCATGAGCTCGCGGCGGGCCGCGGCCTCGCCCTTGCCCATGAGCTTGGTGATCAGGCTTTCGGTGCTGGCAAAGTCCACATTGCCCAGCTGAACGGGCATGAGCCGGCGGGTGTCAGGGTTGAGCGTAGTTTCCCACAATTGCTCGGCGCTCATCTCGCCCAGGCCCTTGAAGCGGCTGATGCTCCAGGCGCCTTCTTTCACGCCTTCTTTGCGCAGCTTGTCGAGGATGGCGTTGAGCTCGCCCTCGTCCAGCGCGTAAACCTTGGAGGCCGGCTTTTTGCCACGCGCCGGCGCATCAACCCTGAAGAGCGGCGGGCGGGCCACATACAAATGGCCGGTCTCAATCAGTTTGGGAAAGTGCTTAAAAAACAAGGTGAGCAGCAAGACCTGGATGTGCGAGCCGTCCACGTCGGCGTCACTCAAGATGCAGACTTTGCCGTAGCGAAGGCCACTCATATCAGGCAAATCGGAGGCGCCGTGCGGGTCCACGCCGATGGCCACGGCAATGTCGTGAATTTCGTTATTGGCAAACAGCCGGTCGCGCTCGACTTCCCAGGTGTTGAGCACCTTGCCGCGCAGGGGCAGGATGGCCTGGCTTTCTTTGTTGCGGCCCATCTTGGCGCTTCCGCCAGCCGAATCGCCTTCGACCAGAAACACTTCGTTGTTCGCCAGGTCTTTGCTTTCGCAGTCGGTCAATTTGCCGGGCAACACGGCCACGCCAGAGCCCTTGCGCTTTTCAACTTTCTGGCCGGCTTTCTGGCGCGACTGGGCGGCGCGAATCGCCAGCTCGGCGAGCTTTTTGCCGTACTCAACGTGCTGGTTCAGCCAGAGCTCCAGCGACGGCCGCACAAAGCTAGACACCAAGCGCACTGCGTCTCGCGAGTTCAGGCGTTCCTTGATCTGGCCCTGAAACTGCGGGTCCAGCACCTTGGCTGACAGCACATAGCTGGCGCGGGCAAAGACGTCTTCGGGCAGTAGCTTGACGCCCTTGGGGAGCAGCGAATGCAGGTCGACAAAGCTTTTGACGGCGGTGAAAAGGCCGTCGCGCAGGCCGCTTTCGTGCGTGCCGCCGGCGCTGGTAGGAATCAAATTGACATAGCTTTCGCGCACCGGCTGGCCGTCTTCGGTGAAGGCTACGCACCACTGCGCGCCTTCGCCTTCGGCAAAGCTGTCGTGCGCGGGGTCGGCAAAGCCTTCGCCTTCAAACAGCGGAATCACCGGGTCACCCGTGAGCGTTTGCGTGAGGTAGTCACGCAGGCCGCCTTTGTAAAGCCAGGTCTGGGTTTCTTTGGTTTTTTCGTTGATGAGGGTGACGCTGACGCCGGGCATCAGCACGGCCTTGCTGCGCAGCAGGTGCGTCAGGTCAGCCATGGGCAGGGCCGAGGATTCGAAGTATTTAGCGTCTGGCCAGGCGCGCACGGCGGTGCCGCTTTTGCGGTCGCCCTCGCCGGCGGGGCGGATTTGCAGCGCCTCAACGACGTCGCCACCTGAAAACACCAGGTGCGCGGCCTTGCCTTCTCGCCAGGATGAGACTTCCAAGCGCTTGGACAGCGCGTTGGTCACGCTGACGCCCACGCCGTGCAGGCCGCCGGAGAAGCTGTAAGCGCCGCCCTTGCCTTTGTCAAACTTGCCGCCGGCGTGCAGGCGGGTGAATACCAGCTCGATGACCGGGGCGTTTTCTTCCGGATGCATGCCAAAGGGGATGCCGCGACCGTCGTCCTCGATGCTGACCGAGGCGTCTAGATGCAGCGTGACCTTGATCTTTTTGCCGTGGCCGGCCAGCGCTTCGTCGGCCGAGTTGTCAAGAACCTCTTGCAAAATATGCAGAGGGTTGTCGGTGCGGGTGTACATGCCCGGGCGCTGCTTGACGGGCTCTAGGCCCTTGAGCACGCGAATCGAGCTTTCGGAGTAGTCGGTGGGTAGTTTGGTGGCCATGGCTGTGATGTGAATTGCGCGGATTGTAGTCCGGGAAGCCTTTAACTACTGTATACAAACACAGTTAACGGCTTGTTTTTCTTAGCACTACAGGCCCTGAATCGTTACAGTTGCACCATGACCTCC
>CAXNEG010000204.1:0-3442 GCA_964201305.1 Polaromonas sp. | reverse complement strand
GCTTGCGCAATATGCTTGACCGGTGCGTACTGCGTGCCGGTGTAGTACTCGGTCACCCAGACCAGCGCTGCTGTCAAGACCAGGCCGACGGCGCAGGCGCCGAAGAGCTTCATCTGGCTGCCGCTGGCGGCAATCGCGTTGTCGGGCATCAGCCAAGTGGTGACAAAGTAAAACGCCACCAGTGATAAACCGCCGGCAATCGCCAGGCCTTTGTAGAGCGCCGGCATGACGTTCTTCATACCGGGCGAAGCTTTGACGAAGAAGCAGCCGATGATGGACGCGATGATGGACACCGCACCGAGTGCCAGCGGGTAGACCACGGCGCTGGTCGGGGCTGAGGACACCAGCAGGGCGCCCAGCACCATGGTGGCTATCAGTGTCACGGCGTAGGTTTCAAACAGGTCGGCGGCCATGCCGGCGCAGTCGCCGACGTTGTCGCCCACGTTGTCGGCAATCACGGCCGGGTTGCGTGGATCGTCTTCCGGAATGCCGGCCTCGACTTTGCCCACCAGATCGGCACCGACGTCGGCGCCCTTGGTGAAGATGCCGCCGCCCAGACGGGCGAAGATGGAGATCAGCGAAGAGCCGAAGGCAAAACCGATCAGCGGGTTGAGCAAGTTGGCCAGGTTTTTATCGGGCGTCAGATTGCCGTTGCCGACCAAAAACCAGTAAAAACCGGTCACGCCCAACAGACCCAGACCCACCACCAGCATGCCGGTGATGGCGCCGCCGCGAAAGGCAACGTCCAGGGCGGGGCCGATGCCGCGGGTGGCTGCCTGGGCCGTGCGCACATTGGCGCGCACCGACACGTTCATGCCGATGAAGCCGCAGGCGCCGGAGAGGACCGCGCCGACCACAAAGCCGGTGGCGGTCAGGCCGTCCAGGAAAACACCGATCAGCACCGCCAGCACAACGCCGACGATGGAGATGGTTTTGTATTGACGCGCCAGGTAGGCGGCCGCACCGGTCTGAATGGCGGCAGCGATTTCCTGCATGCGTGCATTGCCGGCGTCTTGAGAGAGGATCCAGCTGCGGGCCCAGACGCCGTACACCACGGCGATAAGTCCACAGGCGAGCGCCAAAATGAGCGCTGAGTTGCCAACCATAGCTATTCTCCAGTTGTTTTATCTTAAGGATTCGATTGCAAGGCTGGGGCGAACACCACCTTGCGTTGCTTCCTCAACCCCAGAACGCACTGGTGTCAATTGGCCAACACAGGGAATTTAACGCGAAAAGACGAGCGTTCCGGCTTTGCGTAAGGCCAGCATCAGTAAAATGAGGGTAAATACTAGTTAAACAGCGGTCAGTCTGCTTGGCCGTGACTCCTTCATCATTTCAACCAGCTTGTTTATCAAGATTACCGAGAACCCATGTCCTTATCCAAAGTCACCCCCGGCAAAAATGCACCCGACACTTTCAATGTGATCATTGAAATTCCGATGAATGCCGATCCGGTGAAGTACGAAGTCGATAAAGAGTCCGGCGCGATTTTTGTGGACCGCTTCATGAGCACGTCCATGCACTACCCGACCAACTACGGTTATGTGCCGAACACCATCAGCGGTGACGGTGACCCGGTGGATGTGTTGGTGATCACGCCCGTGCCCCTGATCCCCGGCGTGGTGGTGACCTGCCGGCCCATCGGCATTTTGAAGATGACCGACGAAGCCGGTGAGGACGGCAAGGTGCTGGCGGTGCCAACCGATAAAATCTTATCGATTTACACCCAGTGGCAAAAGCCCGAAGACCTGAACCCGTTGCGCCTGAAAACCATTGCCCACTTCTTTGAGCATTACAAAGACTTGGAAGAAGGTAAATGGGTCAAGATCAATGGCTGGGAAGGCCCAGAGTCGGCTAAAAAAGAAATCCTAGAGGGCATCGCCAACTACCAGAATTCGCTCAAGGGCTGATGTTGGGGGGCTGACACACAGTTTTTTCTACGTAAAGGTTTTGTATGGCTATCCCCTGGCTGACAGTGCTTCAAAGCGTGCCCTGGTCGGATGTGGTGCGTAACGCGCCCAAGGTGGCTGCCGGCGCCAAAAAACTGTGGGACAACGTCGCCCACAAGGGCGCCACTCATCAAGATCCCTCAGACACCGCATCGACAGTTGAAGCCGAGCCTACTTTGCTCAGTTTGAAGGCCGATGTCATGGCCCTGCGGGCCGGCAGCATGCGTCTGCAGCAGCAGTTGGCCGAATCTTCGGCCCTGGTCTCTGAGTTGGCAGAGCAAAACACGCAATTGATTGCGGGCATGGATGCATTGCGCCGAAAGCAAAGGCGCATGCTATGGGCTTTGTTGGCAGTCTCTAGCATGGCGCTGCTTGCCCTGCAGCTTGCATTTGCCTGAAAGGCGAATCAGCTGAGCTTCGGCTTGAAAGGGTTGCGCCGCTCCAGCGCTTGCATGTAGCTGGCGATACCTTCATCTTCGCGCGACAGGAAGCGCTCTACGGCATCGGCAAAGGATGGATGTGCCAGCCAGTGGGCGCTGGTGGTCTTGACCGGTAACAGTGCCCTGGCCATTTTGTGTTCGCCCTGTGCTCCGCCTTCAAAGCTGTCAAAACCATTCGCGATACACCATTGCAAGGGCTGGTAATAGCAGGCCTCAAAGTGCAGGCAATCGACCCGCTCTAATGCACCCCAGTAGCGCCCGTAAGCGGTTTTTTGAGCGTTTTGATCCCCTGTGCTCAGTGCAATGAGACTGCAGGCCATGGGCTTAGCCTCGCGCTCAGCCACAAACATGAGCCAGTTTTCTTGCATCTGGCTGGCCATCAGCTCAAAGAAGTTGCGACTGAGGTAAGGGGCATTGCCATGCTCGAGGTAAGTGCGTTCGTAGCAGCGGTAAAAAAAATCCCAATCCGCCGGGGTGATGTCTGCAGCGCGTTTTGTGCGGAAAACCACACCCGCCTCAGTTACCTTGCGCCGCTCCTGACGGATTTTTTTCCGCTTTTCCTGATTCAGCGAGCCTAAAAAATCCTCAAAATCTCTGAATTGAGTGTGCGTGGGGGGCCGCGCGGTACGCGAAGCGACAAGCGTAGGGGCCACAGGCAGCAGCGACGGGCCGCCCCGAGCAAGGCCAACCCCCTCGGGGGGCAGCGCGGTACGCGAAGCGACAAGCGTGGGGGCCACATTCTTCCAATGGAATTGCACGGTGTGGCGCAGCATCAGGCCGGCCTCTTCACAGGCGGCAATATCGGCTTCGTGGCCGAACAGCAAATGCAGCGATGACAGCTTCTCGCTTTCGCACCATGCCATCAGTGCCTTGACCAGCAGCACCCGTGCGGCGGCGTCTTTGGCCAACAGCCGCGGGCCAGGCACGGGGGTGAAGGGCGTTGCCACCAAAGCCTTGGGGTAATAGGCCAGGCCATGCTGCTGGTAGGCGTTGGCCCAGGCCCAGTCAAAAACGTACTCGCCGTAGGAGTGCGACTTCAGGTAAAGGGCGCAC
>CAXNEG010000203.1:0-3448 GCA_964201305.1 Polaromonas sp. | reverse complement strand
GCGACAGTGGCCACGGGCGCGCACGCGCTGGTGACCACACCGGGGGCGACGCGCTTTTACCGCTCGCTGGGCGAGCTGGCTGTGCAGCGCGCGCATGTGACGCTGGCGGCCGGTGCGCGGCTGGAATGGCTGCCGCTGGAAGCGCTGTGCTACAGCGGCTGCCTGGCTGAAAACCGCTTGACCATGGACCTGGTGCCCGGCGCAGAGATGATGGGCTGGGACGTGACCGCGCTGGGCCTGCCCAACGCCGGCCTGCCCTTTGCTGAGGGCAGTTTTTGCCAGCACATTGAGCTGCCCGGTGTGTGGCTGGAGCGGGCCCGGCTGAACGCACACGACGACTTGCTGCTGAACAACCCGCTGGGGCTGGCCGGCCAGCGCTGCATAGCCACGCTGTTTTTGGTGGCGGGCAGCAAGCTCGACAAAGCGCGCAGGCAAGCTGCGCTGGACATTGCCCGCGACTTGCTGCAAGGCCACGCGCTGGAGGCCAGTGCAGGCGCCACCAGCCCCGACGCCCAAGTGGTGGTGCTGCGCGTGCTGACACCGGTGGTGGAGCCGGCGATGGACTTGCTCAAGCTGGTGTGGCGGGCCTGGCGCAAAGCGCTGTGGCAGCTGGAGGCACCCAACCCGCGAATCTGGTCAGCTTAAGGGGTCGGCTTGAGGCGACAATCTGTGTTTTGTTCAACTAACGATTCGAGAACTCATGAAGATCGACAAAAACACCGCCGTCACCCTGCGTTTCAAAGTCTCCGACAGCCTGGGCAAGGTGGTTGAAGAAAGCACCGAGCCCATGGTTTATCTGCATGGTGGCTATGGCAACACGCTGCCCAAGATTGAAGAGGCGCTTAACGGCCAGGAGACCGGCTACAAGGTGACGCTGGCGCTGGCTGCGGCCGATGCTTTTGGCTTGCGTGACGAGAACCTGATGCAGACCATTCCCAAGAGCCAGTTTCCGCCGGGCGTGAAGGTGGGCGGCCAGCTCGAAGGCCGTGGCGAAGATGGCCGGGCGCAGGCTTTCACGGTGGTGAAAATCAAGGGCGACACCGTGATCTTGGACGGCAACCATCCGCTGGCCGGGAAGGACTTGCGCTTTGCGCTGGCGGTGATGGATGTGCGGCCGGCATCTGAAGAAGAGATAGCGCACGGCCACGTGCACGGCGAGCACGGCCACCACCACTAAAAAAACAACGGCTGAAAGCCTCCAGGCTTTAGATAGCCACCAACTGGCGCACGCCATTGGCCTGCATGTCTTGGCCCTGGCCGCGGGCAATGAACTCGCCGCGCTCCATCACCAGGTAGTCGTCGGCCAGTTCTTCGGCAAAGTCGTAGTACTGCTCCACCAGCAAGATGGCCATGTCGCCGCGATCGGCCAGCATGCGGATGACGCGGCCGATGTCTTTGATGATGCTGGGCTGAATGCCTTCGGTTGGCTCGTCCAAAATCAGCAGCTTGGGCTGGGCCGCCAGCGCCCGCGCAATGGCCAGTTGCTGCTGCTGCCCGCCCGACAAGTCACCACCGCGCCGGTGCAGCATTTGCTTGAGCACCGGAAACAGCTCGTACAACTCGGCTGGAATCGGCGTGTTGGCGCTTTTGTAGGCCAGGCCCATGCGCAGGTTTTCTTCAACGGTGAGGCGCGCAAAAATCTCGCGGCCCTGCGGCACAAAGCCGATGCCGGCGCAGGCTCGTTCGTAGGGCGTGGCGTTGTGAATCGGCTGGCCGTCAAACTCGATGCTGCCGGTCTTGATGGGCACCAGGCCCATGAGCGACTTGAGCAGCGTGGTCTTGCCCACGCCGTTGCGGCCCAGCAAAACGGTGACCTTGCCCATCTGCGTTTGCAGGCTGAGGTCCCGCAGAATGTGCGAGCCGCCGTAGTACTGGTTGATGTTGTTGACGTTCAGCATGGTGTGTAGGACTCAGCGGCCAAGATAGACCTCAATCACGCGTTCGTCGGCTTGCACTTTGTCTAGCGTGCCCTGGGCCAGTACCGAGCCGTCGCACAGCACGGTGACGATGTCGGAAATGCTGCGGATGAAGTTCATGTCGTGCTCGACCACCAGCAGCGAGTGCTTGCCTTTGAGCGATAAAAAGAGTTCGGCGGTGCGGGCGGTTTCTTCGTCGGTCATACCGGCCACGGGTTCGTCGAGCAGCAGCAGCTTGGGGTCTTGCATGAGCAGCATGCCGATCTCCAGCCACTGCTTTTGGCCGTGGCTCAGAGTACCGGCCAGGCGGCCCACGCTGTCTGCAAGTTGGATGGTGATCAGAGTTTCAGACAGTCGGTCACTTTGCGCAGAGTCCAGCCTGAAGAACATGCTGGACTTCACACCTTTGTTGGTCTTGAGTGCAAGCTCCAGGTTTTCAAACACCGTGAGCTGCTCAAAGACCGTGGGCTTTTGAAACTTGCGGCCGATGCCCATTTGTGCGATTTCGGCTTCTTTGTAGCGCAGCAGGTTGATGGTGCTGCCAAAGTAAACCCGGCCTTCGTCGGGTCGCGTCTTGCCGGTGATGATGTCCATCATGGTGGTTTTACCGGCACCGTTGGGGCCGATGATGCAGCGCAACTCGCCGGGCGCGATGTCCAGGCTGAGCTTGTTGATGGCCTTGAAGCCGTCAAAGCTGACGCTGACGTCTTCCAGATACAGAATGCGGCCGTGCGTGAGATCGACCACGCCTTCGGGCTTGGCAATGCGGCCGGTGCTGGCGTTGCGCCCGCCCGACTCGGTGTCGGGACTCGCCTCGGCCATGGCGGCCATGCGCCGCTCGATGCGGCGTGCGCCTTGTTCAAGCAGGTCGGGGGTCATTTGGCACCCCTCCATTTTTTGATCAGCCCGAACACACCGTTGGGTAAGAACAAGGTAACGGCAATAAACAGCGTGCCTAAAAAGTACAACCAGAACTCGGGGTAGGCGACAGTGAGCCAGCTCTTGGCGCCGTTGACAATGAAGGCACCGACGATGGGGCCGATGAGCGTGGCGCGCCCGCCGACGGCGGCCCAGATGGCGATCTCAATCGAGTTGGCGGGGCTCATTTCGCCCGGGTTGATGATGCCGACCTGCGGCACATACAGCGCGCCGGCCACGCCGCACATGACGGCAGAAATAACCCAGATGGTGAGCTTGTAGCCCAGCGGGTTGTAACCGGAGAACATGACGCGGCTTTCCGCATCGCGAATGGCTTGCAGCACACGGCCGAACTTGCTTTGCACCAGCCACCTGGCAAACAAAAAGAAACCGAGCAGCGTCAGGCCCGTCAGCACAAACAGCGTCATGCGCATGTTGGGCGTGGCAATCGGCAGGTCCAGAATGCGCTTGAAGTCAGTAAAACCGTTGTTGCCGCCAAAGCCGGTTTCATTGCGGAAAAACAGCAGCATGGCGGCAAAAGTCAAAGCCTGCGTGATGATGGAAAAGTAAACGCCCTTGATGCGCGAGCGAAAGGCGAAGTAACCAAACACAAA
>CAXNEG010000202.1:0-3453 GCA_964201305.1 Polaromonas sp. | reverse complement strand
CGAGGCCAGTCATCTGTGGGACAGTGATGCAGATTTTCTGGCGCTGTCTGCGCGCCCCTTGCCAGCCGGCGAATCCTTTGCCACGGCCCGCGCGCTGCGCGAAGGAACGATGACCGACTACCTGTCCGGATGGGATGGCCGGCTTGTGTTGGGCTTGCCCGGTGGCGACCAAATTGACATGCAAACCGGCCCGCTGCTGTCGCACCTGGTGGTGCACAGACCGCCGCTAGGCGCTTACCTGTGCGTTGAGCCAGTGAGCCATGTGACCAACGCATTTAACCTGGCAGCCAAGGGAATGGCCGGCACTGGCAGCATGCAGCTAGTCTGCGGCGAAACCATCAACGGCCCCATGACACTGAGCTTGCTTGCCCGTTCTTCCTGAAATTGCACAAGGTACCCTATGAGCAACCGCATTGCTGACGTCCGAATCACACCGATTGCGTTCAGAGACCCGCCGCTTCTCAATGTGTCTGGCGTACACCAGCCCTGGGCCTTGCGCAGCATCATCGAGATCGAGACCGAGAGCGGACTGATCGGTCTGGGCGAGAGCTATGGCGAAACCGATACGCTGGCCAACCTAAGGCGCATCGCACCTGCGCTGGTGGGCATGGATCCGTTTCACCTGAACGCACTGACGCAAGCGGTTTACCGTTGTGTTGGCGATGAGCCCGATATCAGCAAACCTTTTACGCCCAAGGGCGACAAGGCGCGGGCCAGCGCACTGGGCGCGTTTGAGGTGGCGCTCTGGGATTTGCAGGGCCAGATCACCGGCCGGCCAGTACACGACTTGCTGGGTGGCGCTGTACGCTCGCATGTGGGCTACAGCGCCTACCTGTTTTACAAATTTGCCCGGCACCACAGCGACCCGGGTTACCCCACTGACAACTGGGGCGAGACCCTCAGCCCCGAGCAACTGGTTGAGCAGGCGCGCCGCATGGTTGATGAATACGGCTTCGGCTCGATCAAGCTCAAGGCCGGTGTGTTCGAGCCCGAGTTGGAGGTCGAAGGTCTGCGCGCACTGCGCGCCGCTTTTCCCAAGCACCCGCTGCGCATTGACCCCAATGGCGGCTGGTCATTAGAGACCACACGCCGCCTGATGCCGGCGCTGTCAGAACCTGGCCTGCTCGAGTACCTGGAAGACCCGGTCGGCACGCTCGAAGAAATGGGCGAGGTCGCCAAGTTTGCCAGCATGCCACTGGCCACCAACATGGTGACGATTGCTTTCGGCCATTTGCCTCAAACCATCGCGCTCAATGCAGTGCAGGTCATCTTGTCAGACCATCACTACTGGGGCGGCCTGCGCGCCACGCAGCAACTGGCAGCCATGGGGCGGGTTTTCGGTCTGGGCATTTCCATGCACTCCAACTCGCACATGGGCATCAGCCTGGCGGCCATGACACATGTCGGCATGACGCTGCCCAACCTCAGCTACGCTAGCGACACGCATTACCCTTGGCAAGAAGACGAAGTCATCGAGGGCGGCAAGCTCGTCATACGGGACGGTCAATTGGCTGCCCCTCCGGGGCCGGGTCTGGGCGTCAAACTGGACCGCGCCGCGCTGGCACGCCTGCATCAAAATTATCTGAACTGTGGCATCACGAAGCGCGACGACGCCAGCGAAATGCGTCGGCACCAGCCCGACTTCAACCCGGCGCGTCCGCGCTTTTGAGTTAACACAAGAGCATTTGCCATGACCACTCAGACCACCCCTTCCAAAGCCGCCAGCAGCATGGCACGTTACCCGAGCCTGGCCGGTCAGCGCGTTTTTGTCACTGGTGGCGGTACCGGCATCGGGGCGGCTATCGTGGAATCTTTTGCGCAGCAAGGCGCGCAAGTGGCGTTTGTTGACCTGGCCGAATCCGAGAGCCAGTCCTTGGTCCAGCGCATCAGCGCCGCAGGTCACACAGCGCCCTGGTGGCGCCACTGTGACGTGCGTGATGTTGTGGCATTACAAGCCACCATCGCACAAGCCGTTGCTGAACTGGGCGACTTTAACGCAGTGGTCAACAATGTAGCGCGCGATGACCGCCACTCCATGGAATCCGTCACACCCGAATACTGGGACGAGCGCATGGCAGTTAACCAGCGCCCGGCTTTCTTCACGATTCAGTCACTGGTTCCCGGCATGAAGCGCCTGGGCGGCGGCTCGGTGATCAACCTGGGCTCGACCGGCTGGCAAACCAAGGGCGCCGGCTTTCCTTGCTATGCCGTGGCCAAGTCTTCCGTCAATGGCTTGACGCGGGGCCTGGCCAAAAGCCTGGGTGAGCACCGGATTCGCATCAATACTGTGTCACCGGGCTGGGTCATGACAGAGCGCCAAATCACACTGTGGCTCGATGCAGAGGGTGAGAAATTACTGCATCAAAACCAGTGCCTGCCAGACAAACTGCAGCCGCTGGACATTGCCCGCATGGTACTGTTTCTGGCTTCAGATGAATCGGCCATGTGCACCGCGCAAGAGTTCATCGTCGACGCCGGTTGGAGCTGAAGCAGCTTGATGCCAGCCTGGGTCGGCTGTTCAAGCACCGCGGTTGCGCATCCAGTCGGCCGTCTGCATGAAGGACTCTTTGAGGCGTGTGCGCAGGGCGTCGTCTACCGCTGTCTCTTGCATCGCCTGATCCATGCAAGCCACCCACTGGTCACGCTCTGCAATGCCGATTGAAAACGGCATATGGCGCATGCGCAGACGTGGATGGCCGAATTGCTCGGTGTAGCGCTGCGGCCCACCCATCCAGCCGGTTAAAAACATTTTGAGTTTTTCACGTGCATTGGCCAGCTCTGTGCCGTGGGCGGCGCGCAATGCAGCAAAGCCGGGCTCCAGGTCCATCAGGTCATAAAAGCGGTCTACCAGCGCATGAATCTGGTCTTCACCACCGATCCAGGCAAAAGGCGTTTCAAAGGCCGGTTTACCGGCTGGCTCGTCTTCAATGTTCATGGTAAATATTGTCGCTTGCACCCGCCACCAAGAGCATCACTGCGACTGCCTGAGGGTTTGCACCACCGGCGTGTTGAGCACAGATCGCAAGCCCCACCAGCCGGCGGCCAGCGCCAGCACAGCACCCGCCAAACTACCAATCACCAGCACCAGCCAAGAGGCCGTCCAGGCAAAGTTAAACACATAGCGTGCCAAGGCCCAGCCCACCGCTACCGCCACAGCCGAGGCCAAAAAGCCGGCCAGCAGGCCGACACCGGCGAGTTCGGCGCGTTGCACCTGCCGCAGCAGAGAAGCGCGTGCACCCACCGCGCGCATGATGGCAAACTCACGCGCCCGCTCTTCTCGTGTGGCCGTCACGGCGGCAAACAGCACCACCAGCCCGGCGGCCAAGGTGAAGCCGAACAAAAACTCAATGGCGCGAATCACCTGGTCGAGCACGCGCTGAACTTGCGCCAAGGTGCTGGTCGTGTCGATGTTGGTGATATTGGGAAAAGCACGCACCAGCTGGTTGTCAAAGC
>CAXNEG010000201.1:0-3466 GCA_964201305.1 Polaromonas sp. | reverse complement strand
CTCGATGAGCCCACCTCCAGCCTGGACCCGGCCGCCAAGCGCGAGGTCGAGACGCTGATGGCCGAGTTCGCTGCCGCCGGCATGACGCTGGTTTTCAGCAGCCACAACCTGGGCCAGGTCAAGCGCTTGGCCAGCCGGGTGATTTACCTAGAGCAGGGACAAATACTGGCGGACGCGCCGGTGCACGAGTTTTTCAATCGGCCGCTGCCGCCGGCGGCCGCACAGTTTTTAAAAGGTGAATTAGGATGAATCAAAGCTACCAAGGCCGTCAAGGCAATCTGGCCCGTCGTTTTTCAACGTTGCTCTTGTGGGCGGGTCTACTTGCAGGCGCCGGCCTGACCCAGGCGCAAAGCCCGAACATCGTGATGGCTTCGACCACTTCGACCGAGCAGTCGGGCTTGTTTTCTGTCTTGCTGCCCGAGTTCAAAAAGGCCACCGGCATCGACATCAAGGTGGTCGCACTGGGCACCGGCCAGGCCATCGACATGGGCCGCCGCGGTGACGCCGATGTGCTGTTTGTGCATGACCAGGTGGCCGAAGAAAAAGTGGTGGCTGAAGGCTTTGCGCTCAAACGCCTGCCCGTGATGTACAACGACTTTGTGCTGATCGGCCCGTCAGCAGACCCGGCCAAGGTCAAGGGCCAGAACGTCTTGCAGGCCTTGCAAAAACTGCAAGCCGGCAACGGCGCTTTCATCTCACGCGGCGACAAGAGCGGCACGCACGCGGCAGAGTTGCGCTACTGGGCACAGGCCGGCGCGGGCGTGCCCGCTTACGCGGCTTACAAGTCTTGCGGTTGCGGCATGGGCCCGGCGCTGAACATGGCCGCCAGCCTGGACGCCTATGTGCTGGCGGATCGCGCCACCTGGTTGGCTTTCAAGAACCCGGCCAAGCTGGCGGTGCTGGTGGAGGGCGATCAGCGGCTCTTTAACCAGTACGGCGTGCTGGTGGTGAATCCGGCCAAACATCCGCACGTGAAAGTAGCCGATGCGCAGAAGTTTGCTGACTGGATCGTCTCGCCCGCCGGTCAGACGGTGATTGCCGGCTACAAGATCAACGGCCAGCAACTGTTCTTCCCGAACGCAGGTCGTTGAGGAGCCAGTCAGTGCGCTGCCTATAATTTGTGCTGTATCGCGCACTGACTTTTCCCCACCTTACTTACGCCCGCTAGGTTCCCGCCTGCAGCTTTGGTCAATGCCGCGTGTTGCAGGCCTCTGGCCGCAAGCGCTATTTTTCAGAGGATTTTTCATGATCACATCGCACTTTGTCAGCCTGCGCCGCGCCACTCTGATCGCCAGCCTCTGTCTGGTCACCGGCAGCTGGGCGCAAACAGCGCCTGCCGCCGCCAAGCCCGCGGCCAAGGCCGCTGTGCAGGTCGAGGGGGCCTGGGCCCGCGCCACCGTGCCGGGCCAAAGCGGCACAGGGGCTTTTATGAGCCTGCGGTCCGCGCAGGCCACTCGCTTGGTGGGCGTGGCTTCGCCGGTAGCCGGCGTGGCCGAGCTGCATGAGATGAAGATGGTGGGCGATGTCATGAAGATGAGCGCCATTGCCGGCTTGGACTTGCCGGCCGGCCAGGCGGTGCTGCTCAAGCCGGGCAGCTACCACCTGATGCTGATGGACCTCAAGCGCCCGCTCGCCAAAGACAGCACGATCCCCCTGACCCTGCGCTTCAAAGACGCCAAGGGTGTGGAAAGTCAGCTGGACATCCTGTTGCAGGTGGCCACCACGGCACCGGGTGCCGCCAGCCAGCACAAAGCGGCTGAGCACAAGCACTGAGCTGCCAGTGATTGCCTGAGCCTTGTTCAGCCAATGCGCAGGCATTTTTTAAGTTGTTGAATTTCGTTCAGCGAAGCCCCTCTTTTGAGGGTTTAACCTAGTTCTGCCGGCGCGCAGTTACCAAACAATAGACCGATGGCTCTAAGTACCAATGCCCATGTGCTGCGGTCGCCACCATTTTTTAAAACTATGTCATCACCCGCCTTAAGGAGACCCGCCCCCATGCAAGTTCAACTGAAAGTCAATGGCAAAGCCCAAAGCGTGGATGTGCCACCCAACACCTTGCTGGTGCAGGTATTGCGCGAAAGCCTGCACCTCACCGGAACCCACGTGGGCTGCGACACCGCCCAGTGCGGCGCCTGCACCGTCATGATGAACGGGCGTGCCGTCAAGTCCTGCAACATGCTGGCGGCGCAGGCCGCGGGCGCTGAAGTCACCACCATCGAAGGCCTGGCCGCTGCCGATGGCACCATGCATCCCATGCAGGCTGCCTTCAAAGAGTGCCACGGCTTGCAGTGCGGCTTTTGCACCACCGGCATGGTCATGAGTGCGGTGGACTTGTGCACGCACCACCCCAAAGCCAGCGAAGGCGAAATTCGCGATCTGCTTGAAGGCAACATCTGCCGCTGCACCGGTTACCAGAACATCGTCAAGGCGGTGGTGATGGGTGGTGCTGGCATGAAAGCGGCCTGAGTCAGACCTCTGACGCCTAGTCCGTGAAGTACGGACGCTATACCTTCTTTTTTAATTTTTTGTTTTTTCTGGAGTACACAAATGGGTGCATCCGACTTCGTTAATCTGCCAAATATCGGCACATCGGTCCGTCGCAAAGAAGACTATCGCTTTCTCACCGGCGGTGGCCAGTACACCGACGACATCAACATCGCCGGCCAGACCTACGCGGTGTTTGTGCGCTCGCCGCATGCCCACGCCCGCATCAAGAGCATCAACATCAAAGCCGCCCAGGCCGCGCCCGGCGTGGTCGACGTGCTGGTCGGCAAGGACGTGGCTGACGCCAAGATCAACGGCCTGCCTTGTGGCTGGCTGATCACCAGCACCGACGGCCAGCCCATGAAGGAGCCGCCGCACCCCATCCTGGCGCTGGACAAGGTGCGCTATGTCGGCGACCACGTCGCCATGGTGGTGGCCGAGACGCTGGAGCAAGCCCAAAACGCCGCCGAGCTGGTCGATGTGGACTACGAGGTGCTCAGCGCTGTCGTTAATGTGACCAAAGCCGCCAAGGCTGCTGCCCTGCACGATGCCGCGCCCGACAACCATTGCTATCACTGGGCACTGGGTGACAAGGCGCTGGTCGATGCTGCTTTTGCCGGCGCTGCGCACGTGACCAAGCTGGACCTGACGAACAACCGCCTGATCCCCAACGCCATGGAGCCACGCGCCGCCATCGGCCACGACAACCGCGCCACCGACGACTACACGCTGTACGTGTCCAACCAAAACCCGCACGTCGAGCGTCTTTTGATGACTGCCTTTGTGTTGGGCCTGCCCGAGCACAAGGTGCGCGTCATCGCTCCCGACGTGGGCGGTGGCTTCGGCTCCAAGATTTACCTCTACGCTGAAGACGTGTGCCTGACCTGGGCTTCTAAAAAGCTCAACCGCCCCATCAAGTGGACGGCCGATCGCAGCGAAGCCTTTCTCAGCGACGCGCATGGCCGTGACCATTCGAGCCACA
>CAXNEG010000200.1:0-3473 GCA_964201305.1 Polaromonas sp. | reverse complement strand
TGGGTCACTGGATGATGCGCTTTCCTGCCAACATGGACGCGCCAGGGGCGGCCAAGGCCAAGCAGGACCTTGAACGCTTGCTGCGTGCCTCCGGCAGCTGGGACAAGCCCGGGCGCTTGCCCGCAAAGGCTCCATGAACGAGGTACCTCTTTATGACCTCGACCCGGCTCTGTGGCTGATGCTCACAGGCTTGCTGGTGGCCATCGGGCCGCTGGCTTGGGTTTGGTGGCGCAGCCGTCATGCGCCGCTGCCGCAGCGCTTGCGCCTGCTCACACTGGTGACCTTGTTTTTAACCTTTGACCTGGTTTTGTTCGGTGCCTTCACGCGCCTGAGCGATTCCGGCCTGGGATGCCCTGACTGGCCGGGTTGCTACGGCAATGCCAGCCCCTTGGGTGCGCATGCCGAGATCACGCAAGCGCAAAGTGCCATGCCCAGTGGGCCGGTGACGCATCCCAAGGCCTGGATCGAAATGATTCACCGCTACCTGGCCACCGGCGTGGGCGTGCTGATACTCACCTTGTCAGCGATGACCTGGTGGGCCCACAGGCAGGCTCGCCAAGCGCCGCCGGCCAACGCCCATCGGGCTGCATTGAACCCCTGGTGGCCGACATTTACATTGGTTTGGGTTTGTTTGCAGGGCGCTTTCGGTGCTTTGACGGTGACCATGAAACTGTTTCCCTTGATCGTCACCCTGCACTTGCTGGGCGGTCTTATCTTGCTGGCCTTGCTGCGGGCTCAGTCGCAGCGTTTTGCGCGTGCCGCCGGTGAGCTCAAAGTGGTGGGAGTGCCGCCGTTGACCTGGCTGCTGCTGCTGGCTTGCTTTGGTTTGCTCTGGCTCCAACTGGCGCTGGGCGGTTGGGTCAGTACCAACTACGCGGTGCTGGCTTGTACGCAATTTCCGGGCTGCCAAGGCTCGCTGTGGCCGGCCATGGACTGGCAGCAGGGATTCACGCTTTGGCGCCCCTTGGGCGCAGGCCGGGAAGGCAGTTACATCAGCTTTGAGGCCCTGACGGCTATTCATTACGCCCATCGTCTGGCCGCGTACCTGGTGTTGGCTGCACTTTTGCTGCTGGCGCGTCAGCTGTACAAAGTGCCGACGCTGCGCTCACTGGCCTTGTGGGTGCTGGCGCTGGCGCTTTGGCAACTGGCCACGGGCTTGAGCAATGTGCTGTTTGGCTGGCCTTTGCTAGCAGCTGTGTCGCACACCGGTGGCGCTGCCGGGCTGGTGGTGGTGCTGACGGGCGCTTTGTTTAACTGCCGCCCGGCCACGGGGCTGCCGCATAAGTCAGAATCGAAGGCTTCTAGATTGTCCGCATGAATCCTTCTGACCCTTCCCCTGCACCTCCTTTGAGCTTGCCCTTTTTGGTGTCCCGCTGGGCGCAGTTCTATGCGCTGACCAAGCCACGGGTGATTCAGCTGATTGTGTTTTGTGCGCTCATCGGCATGGTGCTGGCGGTGCCCGGCGTGCCGGGTCTGGCCGATCTGCGCCTGGCCCTGATTGCCAGCGTGGGCATCTGGCTGGTCTCGGGTGCAGCCGCGGCTTTCAATTGCCTGGTCGAGCAGGGCATTGACGCCAAGATGCGCCGCACGTCCTGGCGACCGACGGCCCAAGGCCAGCTCGACGATCGATTGACCCTGGCTTTTTCTTTGGCTTTGTGCAGCCTGGGTTCCTGGATTTTGTACGTCTGGGTCAATCCGCTGACCATGTGGCTGACCTTTGCCACCTTTGTTGGCTACGCCGTGATCTATACCGTCATCCTCAAGCCCCGCACGCCGCAAAACATTGTGATCGGCGGCGCCTCCGGCGCCATGCCACCGGTGCTGGGTTGGGCCGCCATGACCGGCGAGGTTGGTCCCGAGGCCTTGATTTTGTTCCTCATTATTTTCTTGTGGACGCCGCCGCACTTCTGGGCGCTGGCGCTCTACCGGGTGGAGGACTACCGCAAGTCCGGCCTGCCGATGCTGCCGGTCACACACGGCAATGAATTCACGCGGCTACAGATTTTTCTCTACACCCTGGTGCTGTTTGCCGCCTGCCTGCTGCCCTTTGTGTTTCAGATGAGTGGCAAGTTGTACCTGGTGGTGGCGGTGGCCTTGAGCATCGTTTTTTGCTGGTACGGATGGAAGCTCTGGCGCACGTACTCCGATGCGCTGGCGCGCAAGACTTTCCGCTTTTCGCTGATTCACCTGTCGCTGCTGTTTGCAGCCTTGCTGCTGGACCATTACCTCGTATGACACCCATCAGGAACGTCATGAATCAGTCCTTGACTCTGCGCGGCCAAGCCTTGAGAGCCTTGGCCGCGACCCTGGTCGCCGCTTTGCTGGCTGCGTGCAGCCCTGAGGCGCTGAAGTTCAAAAGCATAGACATCACAGGCGCTGACTATGTCAAAGGCTTTGCGCTGCCCGACCACAACGGCGTCCAGCGCAGCCTGGCCGACTTCAAGGGCAAAGCGGTGGTGGTGTTTTTTGGCTTCACGCAGTGCCCCGACGTCTGCCCCACCGCACTGGCTGACCTGGCCGAAGTCAAGCGCCTGCTGGGCCCGCAGGGGGACAAGCTGCAGGGCATTTTTGTGTCGGTGGATCCGGAGCGCGACACCCCCGAGGTGCTCAAGGCCTACATGACCAATTTTGATCCCAGCTTTCTCGCGCTGAGGCCCAGCATGGACCAGCTGCCGGAAGTGGCCAAGGGCTTCAAAGTCTTTTACAAAAAAGTCGAAGGCCCTACGCTCACCAGCTACACCATCGAGCACTCAGCCGGCAGTTATGTGTTTGACCCGCAAGGCCGGGTGCGCTTGTACACCCGCCAGGCAGTGGGCGCCCAAGGACTGGCTGAGGATATTGCCCTGCTGTTGAAGTAAGTCAGCTCAGGCGTAAACCGCCAGGACCTTTTTCATTTTCTTCATGGCCGCCACTTCGATCTGGCGAATCCGTTCGGCGCTCACTGCGTATTCGGCCGCCAGGTCGTGCAGCGTCATGCCACCTGAACCGTCGTCATTCACCTTGAGCCAGCGCTCTTCGACGATTCGACGCGAGCGCGGATCGAGCTCCTGCAGTGCAGCGGAAATCCCGTGGGTCGCCAGCATGTCGCGCTGGTGCGACTCGATCAAGGCGGTGGGCTCGTGGCTGGCGTCTGACAAATAGGCTATCGGGCCGAAGGCGTCGTCGCCGTCATCGCCCGGGCTGGGGTCCAGCAGCACATCACCGCCCGACATGCGCTGCTCCATCTCGATGACTTCCTCCCGCTTGACGTTCAGCGTTTTGGCCATCGAATCGATCTGGTCGGCGGTCAAGGTGTCGCGGTGCGTCGCCACATCAGCGTCGTCCTTGAAGCCTTGCTTCATAGAGCGCAGGTTGAAGAACAACTTGCGCTGCGCCTTGGTCGTGGCCATCTTGACCATGCGCCAGTTTTTCAGGATGTATTCGTGAATCTCGGCCTTGATCCAGTGAAGGGCGTAGCTCACCAGGCGCACGTT
>CAXNEG010000199.1:0-3493 GCA_964201305.1 Polaromonas sp. | reverse complement strand
CCCTACGTCGAAGAGCTTTACGAAAACTACCTGGCCAACCCCGGCAGCGTGCCAGATACCTGGCGCGAATATTTCGATGCGCTTCAGCATGTGCCCGCCACCGACGGCAGCAATGCCAAAGACGTGCCGCACCAGCCCGTCATCAGTGCCTTTGCTGAACGCGCTAAAGCCGGCGGCACCAAGGTTGTTTTGGCCAGTGCCGACGCTGAAATGGGTCGCAAACGTACTGCTGCGCAGCAGCTCATTGCGGCTTACCGCAACGTCGGTCAGCGCTGGGCAGACCTGGACCCGCTCAAGCGCACCGAGCGCCCGGCCATTCAAGATCTGGATCCGGCTTTCTACGGTTTCAGTGACGCAGACCAGGAAACGGTTTTTGACACCAGCAACACCTTCTTCGGCAAAAACAGCATGTCGCTGCGCGAGTTGCTCAATGCGCTGCGCGAGACTTACTGCGGCACATTGGGGGCCGAATACATGTACGCTACGGACCAGGCTGAAAAGCGCTGGTGGCAGCAAAAGCTCGAAAGCATCCGCAGCAAGCCCAACTTCACGGCAGACAAAAAGAAACTGATTCTCGAACGACTGACAGCGGCCGAAGGTTTGGAGCGGTTTTTACACACTAAATACGTTGGCCAAAAGCGTTTTTCACTGGAAGGTGGCGAGAGTTTTATTGCCGCCATGGACGAGCTGATCCAGTCTGCGGGCGCTCAGGGCGTGCAGGAAATCGTCATCGGCATGGCCCACCGCGGCCGCTTGAACGTGCTGGTCAACACCATGCGCAAATTGCCCGGTGACCTGTTTGCCGAGTTTGACCAAACTGCACCTGAACACCTGCCCTCGGGCGACGTGAAGTACCACCAAGGTTTCAGCTCGGATGTCAGCACTACCGGGGGGCCGGTTCATTTGTCGCTGGCTTTTAACCCTTCGCACCTGGAGATCGTCAACCCCGTGGTGGAAGGCTCGGTGCGAGCCCGCATGGACCGCCGTGCCGATCCTCTGGGAAAACAGGTCCTGCCTTTGCTGGTGCATGGCGACGCAGCCTTCGGCGGCCAGGGTGTTAACCAGGAAACCTTTGCGCTGGCCCAGACCCGAGGGTATTCCACCGGCGGTACGGTGCATATCATCATCAACAACCAGATCGGTTTCACCACCTCGGACCCGCGTGACATGCGCTCGTCGGTGTTTTGTACAGACATTGTCAAGATGGTCGAAGCGCCGGTGCTGCACGTCAACGGCGATGACCCGGAGGCCGTGGTGCTCGCCACGCAGCTGGCGCTGGAATACCGGATGACCTTCCGCAAGGACGTGGTGCTGGACATCGTGTGTTTCCGCAAGCTCGGTCACAACGAGCAAGACACGCCGGCACTGACGCAGCCGCTGATGTACAAGAAAATCGCCGCCCATCCCGGCACCCGTAAATTGTTTGCAGACAAATTGTCTGCCCAAGGTTTGGGCGCGTCCTTGGGTGATGACATGGTCAAGTCTTACCGGGCCGCATTGGATGCCGGCAAGCACACTGACGACCAGGTGTTGACCAACTTTAAAACCAAGTTCACTGTGGACTGGGCACCTTTTCTCGGTAAAAAATGGACAGACGCTGGAGAAACCGCCATCCCTCTGGCCGAATGGAAGCGCCTGGCCGAAAAAATCACCACCATCCCTGAATCCGTCTCGCCGCACCAGTTGGTGAAAAAGGTCTATGACGACCGCGCCGCCATGGGTCGGGGCGAGATTCCAGTCGACTGGGGAATGGGTGAGCACATGGCTTTTGCTTCCCTGGTGGCCAGCGGCTTCCCGGTGCGTTTGTCTGGCGAAGACTCGGGGCGTGGCACTTTCACACACCGCCACGCCGTGATTCACGACCAAAAACGCGAGAAGTGGGACACCGGCACTTACGTTGCCCTGCAAAATGTCACTGAAAACCAGGCCCCCTTTGTGGTCATCGACTCCATCCTGTCGGAAGAAGCTGTGCTGGGCTTCGAGTACGGCTACGCTTCCAACGACCCCAACACCATGGTGATCTGGGAAGCCCAGTTCGGCGACTTTGCCAATGGCGCGCAAGTAGTGATTGACCAGTTCATTGCCTCAGGCGAAGTGAAGTGGGGCCGCGTCAATGGCCTGACGCTCATGCTGCCTCATGGCTACGAAGGCCAGGGCCCTGAGCACAGCTCGGCGCGTCTGGAGCGCTTCATGCAACTGGCCGCCGACACCAACATGCAGATCGTGCAGCCGACCACGGCCAGCCAGATTTTCCATGTGCTGCGTCGCCAGATGGTGCGAGATTTGCGCAAGCCGCTGATCATCTTCACGCCAAAATCTCTGCTGCGCAACAAGGAGGCCACATCCCCGGTATCCGAGTTCACCAAGGGCTGCTTCCAGACGGTCATACCCGAGAACAAAGTCATCAAGGCCGACAAGGTCAAGCGGGTTCTGGTGTGTTCAGGCAAGGTCTATTACGACCTGGTGAAAAAGCGTGAAGAAACGGCCGCCAACGACGTCGCCATCCTGCGCGTCGAGCAGCTCTACCCCTTCCCGCACAAAGCTTTTGCGGCTGAACTGAAAAAATACCCCAATGCCACTGAACTGGTGTGGACCCAGGACGAACCGCAGAACCAGGGCGCCTGGTTCTTTGTGCAGCACTATATTCACGAGAACATGCTCGCGGGTCAAAAGCTAGGTTACTCGGGCCGCGCTGCGTCTGCCTCGCCGGCCGTGGGTTATTCACATCTGCACCAGGAGCAGCAAAAAGCCCTGGTTGAAGGCGCCTTCGGCAAGCTCAAAGGTTTTGTGCTGACCAAGTAAGCCTTTGCCGCTGCCACCCCTTATTCAGAATTTATTCCCGAAAGATAAAAATGGCTATTGTTGAAGTCAAAGTTCCGCAGCTCTCAGAGTCCGTGGCCGAAGCCACCATGCTGCAATGGAAAAAGAAAGTCGGCGACGTCGTCGCCGCTGATGAAATCCTGATCGAAATCGAAACCGACAAGGTGGTGCTGGAAGTGCCAGCGCCATCCGCTGGCGTGCTCTCTGATATTTTGGTGACCGACGGTGGCACGGTGGTCGCCGAGCAGCTGATCGCCCGTATCGACACCAATGGCAAGGTTGGCGCTGCTGCCCCTGCAGCTGCTGCTTCTGCTGTGGCCGCTGCACCTGCACCGGCTTCAGCCGCAACTGCGTCTGCCAACATGGCCGGTGTGGCCATGCCCGCTGCCGCCAAACTGATGGCTGACAACAGTCTGGCCGCAGGCTCTGTGCCGGGCAGCGGTAAAGACGGCCGCGTCACCAAGGGTGATGTGCTGTCCGCCGTGGCCGGTGGCCTCAAGTCCACGGCCGCTGTGATCCCTACGGGTGTTCCGACCAGCACATTGCCACAGGTGTCTGTACCCACCGTCAGCCTGGGCGAGCGCCCCGAGCAGCGCGTGCCCATGAGCCGCCTGCGCGCTCGCGTCGCCGAGCGTCTCTTGCAATCGCAATCGAGCAACGCCATTCTGACCAC
>CAXNEG010000198.1:0-3503 GCA_964201305.1 Polaromonas sp. | reverse complement strand
AATGGCGCTCCTTGTCGCCCATATCGCTGAGCATGCTGCCCGCGTTGTGGGACAACCAGCTTCGAAATCCCGGGATTGGCGAAAGCGTGGCAAAGGTCTTGAGACGGGGGAATTCGGCCAGCAGAGTTTCGACCACGCGTTTGATCAGCGAGTCGCCAAAACTCACACCCCGCAAACCGGGCTGGGTATTGCTGATGGAATAAAAAATGGCCGTTGTGGCCCGGTCCAGGTCGCTGGCTGCGGCAGACTCGTCAAGCAGTGGCGTGATGGCCTGAGATAGTTCGTCCGTCAGTGCCACTTCTACAAAAATCAGCGGTTCATCGGGCAGCCGAGGGTGAAAAAACCCGTAGCAACGGCGGTCACTGTCCAGGCGATTCTTGACATCAGACCAGCCCTTGATAGCGTGCACCGCTTCGTACTTGATGAGTTTTTCAATCAATGAGGCCGGGGAATCCCAGCTGATGCGTCGCAATTCGAGGAAAGCCACATCAAACCAGGTTGAGAACAGGTTTTCAAGCTCGGCATCAAGCGCAATCAGACGTTTGTCGGCTTTTAGGCTTGGCAACAGCTCAGCCCGCATGTCCACCAAAAACCGCATGCCCTCCGCAAACACGGAAAAGCGCTTTAGCAAACGGGTGCGTGGCGACAAAAAAGCCTGCCGCAAACGGATCTCTGCTGGCCCCTCTTCAGCGGTGCCCAGACAAGCTTCGTAATGGTCACGCGCCGCCTGGATTTTTTCAGATTTCGGGGCAAATTGCTCACTCATCAGCAGCCAGATATCAAGCCGCTGAGCGGGGGTTGCGCCGGCGTACCACAAGGCCAGCGCGCGAGCCCTGCGACCGCCTTCGACCTCGCTGACCTGCGCGTCAACGACGGACTGCAACTCTGTCAAGATACGCCGCAAGAGCGTGGGAGACAAGGCTTCTTCTTTGCGCTTCATGACGGCATGGAGTCGCTCACGTGTAGAGCGCCCTTTGGGGGCGCCCGGGGCTGCGGCCAGCGCCCCTCTGGCCGTGGCAGCTGCCGCTTGACCCGTGAGGTGCAGGCCACGACCAAACGACTGCACGCTGCGCAAAAGCCATCCGGATGAGTTCATGTTCCCACCCGGCTTTTGGCCTGTGCGCGGGACAAATCACGCAGCGCTTCGCGTTGACGCGTCAGGTGGGTACGCATGGCGGCATCGGCACCTTCGCTGTCACGGCTTTGAAGCGCCGCATAAACCGTCATGTGCTCGGCCAGGCTTTGCGCTAGACGCCCAGGTGCATGCAACTGCTGCAAGCGGGCGAGCTTGAGGATTTTTCGCAAATCAGCGATCGCATGCGCCAACCACCGGTTGTCGGCCAGCATGATGATGGCCTCATGAATCTGGAAATTGGTCTCGTAATACTCCTTGATCAGCCCATCCCGGGCGTGCGCTTGCAAGCGTTCGTGCAAGGTACCCAAGGCCAGCAGATCGCCAGCGCTGGCGTTGCGCGCGGCTTCGTAGGCGCAGCGCCCTTCCAGAAGCGCAATCACGGGGAAAATGTTGTCCAGGTCCTGCTCGGTGACTTCACTGACATAGCAACCGCGTCGCGGTTCGTGCCTTAGCAAGCCTTCGGCAGACAACACTTTGAGAGCCTCCCGCAGCGGCGTGCGTGAAATCTTCAGGCGCTCACACAGGGCAACTTCTTCAATGAAACTGGCCGGCGCCAAAGTGCCATCAAAAATTTGTTCTCGCAGCGTGGCGGCCACTTCATGGTGCAAGGAATTTTGAATAAGTCGCATAAAAAAATGTTGCTTTAGGGTTTAAAAGGCTGTAATTACGCATAATTATCAGCATTCAGTTCTACAAAGCAAACACAACACACACTTAAAAGTCGCCAAAACACGACATACGAGGCTAAACCCCTAGACGGCAGCAAATCTGCGGGGCCGAGGTCCAAGCGCAGGCCAAAACGAGATGCAGAGCGTTCAGACTCGCTTAGAAGCCCAGAGCCAAAGGCATAGGCCAGCGGCGATCATGGGCAGACAAAGCCACTGACCCATGCTCATGCCCAGCGCCAAAATGCCTAAAAAGTCATCCGGCTGGCGGAAAAATTCAGCGACAAACCGAAAAACACCATACCCAACTAAAAACGCTGCGGAGACCTGGCCGGTTTTGCGCGGCCTGCGGGAATATAACCAAAGAAGTACAAACAGCAACAAACCTTCCAGCAAAAACTGGTACAGCTGGGACGGATGGCGCGGTTGCATGGAGCCGCTGTCCTTAAAGACCATGCCCCAAGGCAAGTCCGGGCTACTCAATCGCCCCCACAACTCGCCATTCATGAAATTGCCAAGGCGACCGGCGGCCAGCCCGGTCGGCACGCAGGGCGCGATCAGGTCCATGACCTGCAACCAGGGTTTGCCACGGCTGCGGGCAAACCACCACTGGGAAGCCAGCACCCCTAACATGCCGCCATGAAAACTCATGCCCCCCTGCCATACCGCCAGAATCTCCAGCGGATGCGCCAGGTAGTAACCGGGCTTGTAAAACAAGCAATAACCGATACGCCCGCCGAGTACCACCCCCACAACACCCAAGAAAAGAATGTCCTCGATGTCACGCCGGCTCCACGCGGCCGGCCCCGTCATGGCGGCATAAGGCTGGTGGCGCAAGCGCAGGATGCCGAGAAACAAAAAAAGGCCGAAAGCGGCCAGGTAAGTCAGTCCGTACCAGTGCAGGGCCAGGGGGCCGAGTTGCAGAGCAACCGGGTCAATTTCAGGGTGAATGAGCATGCCGGGATTGTGCCAGCCGGCACGGGTCTGACATCGCAACGTAAAATCTCCAGTCGCCGGCAATGCCTGAACGGCAAGCCCTTCCAAGACCCACATAGACACACCATGACGCAAGACAAGATGCCCGAAGGCGACGCCATCAACCGCCGCAGCAAGAACATCACTGAAGGCACCTCCCGCGCGCCCAACCGCTCCATGTACTACGCCATGGGCTACGAAGCAGCTGATTTCAAAAAGCCCATGGTCGGCGTGGCCAACGGCCACAGCACCATCACCCCCTGCAATTCCGGCCTGCAAAAGCTCGCAGACGCGGCGATTGCCGGCATCGAAGAAGCCGGCGGCAACGCCCAGGTTTTCGGTACCCCCACCATCTCCGACGGCATGGCCATGGGCACCGAAGGCATGAAGTACTCGCTGGTCAGCCGCGAAGTCATCTCCGACTGCATCGAGACCTGCGTGCAAGGCCAGTGGATGGACGGCGTGCTGGTGGTCGGCGGCTGCGACAAAAACATGCCCGGCGGCCTGATGGGCATGCTGCGCGCCAATGTGCCGGCCATCTACGTTTACGGCGGCACCATCCTGCCCGGCCACTACAAAGGCAAAGACCTCAACATCGTGAGCGTGTTCGAGGCCGTGGGTGAGCACTCTGCCGGCCGCATGAGCGACGAAGACCTGCTGCAGATCGAGCGCCGCGCCATTCCAGGCACCGGCAGCTGCGGCGGCATGTACACGGCCAACACCATGTC
>CAXNEG010000197.1:0-3510 GCA_964201305.1 Polaromonas sp. | reverse complement strand
GCACGCTCATGGAGCGCGCGGGTTTGATGAACGGACTCGCATACGGCATCCAAGTGCAAGTTAAGGGCGCGGATGTCACCAGCGAGAATCGTGACTTCTGCTTCAACTCTTCAGGCAGCGCGCGTTACAGCGCTTCGTTCGTGCTTGCTACTGGAGGGACTGCCGCAGGAACGAGCTTCCTCCGTCCCGAAGATGGCGCATGGGATCCAACGGATCCAAGCGATTTCTACTTCGTCACCACCGATCGCCTCGACAACCTCGAAGTCGGGGGTACGCAGATCGGACGCAGCCGTCTCTTCCGCATGCGCTTTTCTGATATTGCCAATCCACTCGCGGGCGGCACGATCGAAGCACTGCTTGAGGGAACCGAAGGTCAGATCATGGCTGACAACATTTGCGTGTTCAACGATCTCGCTGGCGGCACGCGCGTGATGATTCAGGAAGATCCTGGCAACGCCGTTCACAATGCAAAGACTTTGCTCTACACAGTCGCCACCGATTCACTTCAGGTGATTCTCGAAAGCGATAAGGCTCGCTTTGGCGACATCGGAGTTGCCGCGGTTGCACCGTTCAATCAAGACGAAGAGAATTCAGGCGTCATCGACGCGCGCGATACTCTCGGGCTCGGTTGGTTCATCGGCAACATGCAAGCTCATTACTCGCAGCCAGGCGAACTGGTTCAAGGCGGCCAACTCTACGCGTTCTTCGCACCGCTGGCCGTCGGCTCGTGCATGAGCGATCTCTCGACTCCGCTTGATGGAACCGTGGCTGGCGATGATCTGACCCTCCTTCTCAACAACTGGGGCGGCAGTGGTCGCAGCGACATCAATCGCAACGGCATCACTGACGGCGCAGACTTGGCGATTCTCCTCGGTTCGTGGGGAAATTGCGGCAACTAAACACAACAGGGCGTGCGCGCATCATCCGCGCTCGTCTCAGTGATCGTCCCATCGCCCTCGGAGCGCACACGCGTTCCGAGGGCGATGCCATTTGAGTGATGACGAACAGAGTTCTCATGCACATTGCGCTGCCCGCAAATGACTTCCGACACCGCAGGCTCGGGCCGCGTGACGGCCGGGCTCAACAACATCGTCGGCCTCAAGCACTCGCGCGGGCTGATCAGCACGCGCGTCGTGTATCCGGCCGCGCAAAGCGTGGACTGCGTGTCTATCTTTGCGCGCACGGTGGCCACCGCCGTGCAGGTGCTCGAAAGCGCCATCGGACACGACCCGCTGGACGCTTACTCACGCGCCCTGCCGCTGGCCAGCAGCGCCTGGGCGGCGAGCTTTCACTTTGGTGTGCCTGACCAGCTCGAATTCTTTGGCGACACGCAGGCCGAAGCTGCATTTGCCGAGGCCATCGAGCGCCTGCAAGCCATGGGCGGCACGCCAGTACACATCGACTTTGCGCCTTTCAAGCAAGCGGCGCAGTTGCTCTACGGCAGCGCGCTGGTGGCCGAGCGTTATGCCGCTATCCGCCCCTTCTTCGACGCGCACGAGGCCGCTGTCATCGAGCCGGTGCGCAGCATCATTGCCAATGGCAAGCAGTTCAGCGCGGCCGACCTCTTTGACGCGCAGACACAACTCAAGTTGCTCGCCCAGCGTGCTGATGCCCTGTGGCCGGGGCTGGACCTGCTGGTGGTGCCCACTGCGCCCACACACTACAGCGTGGCCGCCATGCAAGCCAATCCGGTCGAGCTCAACCGGCGTCTGGGCGAGTACACCAACTTTGTCAACCTGCTCGACTACGCGGCCCTGTCGGTGCCCAGCGCTATCCGGCCTGACGGCTTGCCGTTTGGCATCACGCTCATTGGCCGCTGCGGCAGCGACTGGCAACTCGCCGAGCTCGGTCAGCGTTATCACCATCTCACCGGGCTCACGCAAGGCGCCACGGGTGAGCCGCTGCCGGCGCCCCAGCCGATTGCCGGCGTTAGCCGCCCTGCTGCAGCCAGCGTGCGCGTGGCCGTGGTGGGCGCGCATTTGTCGGGCATGCCGCTCAACAGCCAGCTGATTGAGCGCGGTGCCACGCTGGTGGGCAGCACCAGCACTGCACCTGACTACCGCTTTTACGCGCTGCCCGGCAGCACACCGCCCAAGCCGGGCTTGCTGCGCGTGGCCGCCGGCCAGGGCGCGGCCATCGCTCTCGAAATCTGGGACATGCCGCTGGCGCACTACGGCTCATTCGTGGCGCTCATTGCGGCCCCGCTGGGCATAGGCACGCTGCGGCTGGCCGACGGCAGCAGCGTGCAGGGTTTTGTCTGCGAGGCCGAAGGCGTGCTGGGCGCGCAAGACATCACGCACCTGGGCGGCTGGCGGGCCTATGTCGCGCTGATGTCGCGCTGATGTCGCCCAAGGCTGAGCCCTAGAACCTTTCACTTTTTTCACCTCACTTTCTCACCTCACTTTTACCCACCCAAGGAGTTTCATCATGACCGCATCACGCCAGCCCTCCAAATCCGCTGCCTCACGCCGCCTGTTACTCCAAGCCGGCGCTGCTGTGCTGGGCACGCTGGCCATGCCCGCCATCGTGAGGGCGCAGGCGCGTCCGAAAATCCGCATTGGTTATTGGCCTGTGGCCGCCGGCCTGCCGTTTTTTGCAGCGATAGAAAAAGGCTACTTCAAAGAGGCCGGTCTGGATGTCGAGGCCATCAAGTTCGCCGGCGCCCAGCAGGTGATGGAAGCCATGCTCGCCGGGCGTTCGGACGGCAGCTCCAACGGCACCGGCTCGGCCAACCTGGCCATCGGCGAGATCGCCCAACCGGGCCTCTTCAAAATTTTTGCCACCAACCCGAGCAACGCCAAGTTTGTGCTCGATGAGTTCATCGTGCCTAAAGACAGCCCCGTCAAAACCATGGCCGATCTCAAAGGCAAGAAAGTCGCTTCCGGCCCCGGCATTCAGAACGTCACACTGGCCAAGACCATGCTCGAGCGTGCCGGTGCCACTGGCGCCACGGTGATCGAGCTGCCGATTGGCCAGCACGTCGCCGCCCTGGTCGCCGGCCAAGTAGACGCTTGCTACACGCTCGAGCCCACCGGCACCATCGGCCGCATGAACGGCACCACCCGCGTGATTGAAGCGGGTGTGGTGGCCAAGTACATCCTGGGCGATGCCATGGCCCCGTGGCATGGCGGCGCCGCCAGCCTGACCACCGAGTTCATCAAGAAGAACCCGGAAGTGGCCAAGAAATTCATCGCCGCTTACACGCGCGGCATTGAGCTGGTGCGCACCAAGCCGGCAGAGGCACGCACCTTCATGAAGGGCTACACCGCCATCGAAGGCGCGCTCACCAGCGAAGTGCCGCTGGCCTCTTACATGCTTTACAACGAGTTCAAGCCCAGCGACGTGGCTTACTTCCAGAAGTTCTACGACCTGTTCACCGAAAAAGGCATCTTCGACAAGAAGGTGCTGGTCGATGGCCTGCTCTACAAAGGCTAAGCCATGCCCTACCTGATCACACCCGTGGTGGCCGCCGACGACGGCATGACGGCAGTGACAGCGCCTGTCCCTGCA
>CAXNEG010000196.1:0-3524 GCA_964201305.1 Polaromonas sp. | reverse complement strand
ACCGCCGCCAAAATGATCGTCAACGAAGCCTGGCTGTCTCTCATCTTCCAAGGTGAATGGGGCACGCTCGCTCGCTGGTCCACTTACGCCGTCTCAGTTGCCGGTGTGCTGCTGGCCGGCAGTTGGGCTGATCGTCGTACCAAGGCCGGGAACGACAACAAATTTGTGGCGGGATAAGCACCCATCACAAGGCTGCGCTCGTATCAAAAACTTTTGGTATGGGCGTGGCGCGCTTGAAAGCTGTCATCTATAAATACAACCCTAGGAGAAAATGATGGACACCCTGATCGTTTATTTTGACGAAGCCCAGCACGCCGTGCAGGTACTTACACCCATGCTGGCCACCGGCACAGAACATCAACCCATGCGCTGGATTGTGGTGGCCTGCACACCCCGCGTGACACGCCACGCCAGCAAATGGGTTACAAGCAATGCCCGCCAAACATGGCGCAGCAAGTGGGCCGACAAAGCTTTTCAGGAAATTGTTCCCTTGCTCCAAGCCAGGGGGGACACCGTGGTCACCCAAATTGCTCTGGGTCCTTTGACCACGCTCACAGACACGCTGATAGCGCGCTATGCGGGTTCGCGCGTACTGGATGCGCGCCGGCCCAAGTTTGGTGAAGATCTGCAAACCGTCAGTCACGAGCAACCTCAGGCACGCGAGGGCCTGTGGGGTTGCGCTGCAGCATTGGCCGGTGTCGGGGTGCTGGTAACCGCTGACTAAGCGCTGCATGAGTTGCTGCACGCTCCGCGCGTGCAGCAATGCTATTCTGGGATGATGAAACTAATTACCCAGTGGCTGTTGAGCGCCGCCGCCCTGCTGGCGGTGGCCTATCTTTACGAGGGTGTGGTGGTGACCAGTTTTGGCGCCGCCTTGCTGGCAGCCGCCCTGCTGGGCGCGCTCAACCTGGTGCTCAGGCCCATTTTGATATTGCTCACCCTGCCGGTCACGCTGCTGACCATGGGTTTGTTTTTATTCGTCGTCAATGCCCTGATCTTTTGGGCTGCGGCCGGTATGCTCAGCGGACTGGATGTTCGCGGTTTTGGCGCTGCGCTGCTGGGTTCCCTGATTTACTCGACGCTGCAGTTAGCGATCGACTTTGTCCTCGCGCGTTTGTTCCCGGATTAAGTTACTGATCTGGCGGGTGCGCGTGTCAATGATGGACGCATCGATGTGCGCGTTACGACCCGCCACGCCGGCTTGTCCAAAACGGAGCATGTCTTGTGCAGCCTTCAGTCTGTCCAGCGCGGCCGGATAGTCCAGCTGTGCTACCCGGCTCTCGGCATCAGCCCGGATAGACCGGACGGCCTCTTCCTGGCGACTCCAGACTTCAGACAGCATGTGCCAAGCTTGGCCATCTTTAGGGTGCGTCACCACCCATGTCTGCAGCGCATCGGTTAGCGGGCCGAGCAGTCCTGCCGCCAACATGGCGCGCCCTCCAATGAGCAACTCTGCGCGGGTGGTTTCTTGCGAAAACTTCACGGTTGCCGCCGCATCACCCGGCCTGCCGGCGACAGTTTCAAGCTCGATGCCGAGCAAATGCGCAGCGCGTACCGCCCCCGGCGTCTGGAGGGTCATGCTTTTCAGGCGTGCAACCAAGGCACGCGCCACGGCGTGTTCACGCAACCGACTTGCCGCCAAAGCCCCACCGTAAAAACGACCAGCCAAGACCGGTAATTTTTCTTGCGATACGGACTCCGTTGCCGCACGCTGACCTTCTGCCACCATGCTGCGCAAATCGTCCACACCCGGGCTGCCGAGCACGCGCGCGCGCGCCGCCATCATGGCGTGGAACTGCGGCGCCAGTGCGGACAGCGCCGTACGGCTGTGCGCAGCTGTATCGCCCGTTTGCAGACGTGCACGCGCTTCGCCAATGCGCTCGGTGGTCAGCGGGTGTGAGCGCAAGTAAGGGTAGGCGCCGTTGTCATTGAGGCGGGCAGCCTGCTGAAGTTTTTCAAACATGCCGCTCACGCCTTGCCCCTCAAACCCAGCTTGCGTCATGACGCCAAAACCGACGCGGTCCGCTTCGCGCTCCATGTCACGCGAGAAATTGAGTTGCCCCTGCGCCGCCAGCGCCTGCCCGCCGACGATGGCCGCGTTGGCCGCGTCCGGGCTTTTGCTGGCGGCCAGCACGCCCAGAATCATGGCGCCTATGACCCAGGGGGTTTGCTGTTGCTGCTTGGTCATCAGGCGTGAAATATGACGCTGCGTCACATGGCTGAGTTCATGCGCCAGAACGGCGGCCAGCTCATCTGCACTGCTGACCACGGCAATCAAACCGGTGTGCACGCCCATGTAGCCGCCCGGCAGCGCAAAGGCATTGACGCTGCGGTCACGCACCAAGAGCAAGTCCCAGGCAAAGCGGTCCTCTAGCTCGGGGCTCAGCTCACCGCGTTCACGGGCTGCCGCCATCAGCGGGGCCCAGATGGCTTTGAGATAGTCGCCCAGCAGCGGATCGTCCAGGTAGTCAGGATCACGGTAAATGCTCATGGCGATGCGGTCGCCCAATCGCCGCTCTGAGGCAGCTGCCAGCTCCAAGCCGTCACCCAGCGATGGCAAGGCGTTACCAATCCTGGCGGGCGGCGACAGCAACTGCGCCTGCGACACGCTGCCGTTTAGCAGATAGACGGCCAGCGCGACAAGGCCAAGCCGGCGCCAGTCCGCGCTTCGTTGCTTTCTCCCGGTTTGTATCAAAGCTTTGATCACGTTAAACATTCATCAGACAAAAACATATCACTGCATATTAACGGCCACCCGCTAAGCCTGTGCCTGGACCAGGCAAAGCTAGGCCGGGCACTGCTCTTATGATGGCAGCCATCCAGCCTCAGGACCACCCATGACCACAACTTCTGCCCTCACACACTTTGACGCGCACGGCCAAGCCCACATGGTGGACGTGGCGGCCAAGGCCAGCACGCACCGCATTGCCATTGCCCAAGGGCGCATCTGCATGGCGCCGGCGACGCTGGCCATCATCTTGCAAGGCAACGCCAAAAAAGGCGATGTACTCGGTATCGCACGTATTGCCGGCATCATGGCGGCCAAAAAAACGAGTGAGTTGATACCGCTTTGCCATCCCCTGGCACTCACGCGGGTGGCGGTCGAGTTCAGCAGCAGCGAAGCCGACAGCTGCATTTTGTGCAGCGCAGCGGCAGAAACCATAGGCCCCACAGGCGTCGAGATGGAAGCCCTGACCGCCGTGCAAATCGCCCTGCTCACCATTTACGACATGTGCAAAGCAGTAGACCGGGGCATGACGATCACCGACGTGAAGCTGCTGGAAAAGCATGGCGGCAAGTCGGGTAGCTTCATTGCCGAGAAGTAGGCGCTGACTTGTTAGGTATTTGCTGAGTCTTGAAGCTGTATTTTTGGAGCGCTTGTCCCATTCCTGTCCCACTGAGGAATGGCAATGGCTACTTTTCGTTTTCGCAGCAATAGATGGCAGGCACGTGTTCGCCGACTGGGCCAGCCCGATGAAACCCGCAGCTTTCTGACACACCAAGAAGCAGAACGGTGGGCAAGG
>CAXNEG010000195.1:0-3538 GCA_964201305.1 Polaromonas sp. | reverse complement strand
GTGGGCCACGGCCGCCAGGCGGCGCTGGGCGACGCGATTTGCAAACTCTTTGCCAGCCAGGGCTGGAACGTGTTTCGTGAGTTTTATTACAACGACGCCGGCGTGCAGATCCACACCCTGGCCACCAGCACCCAGGCACGCGCCAAAGGCCTCAAGCCGGGCGACGCAGCCTGGCCCGAGCCGGCTTACAACGGCGACTACATTGCCGATATCGCGCGTGACTTCATCGCCGGCAAGAGTGTCAAAGCCGACGACCGCGAAGTCACCGCCACCGGCAACATCGACGACCTGGACGCCATCCGGCAGTTTGCCGTGGCCTACCTGCGCCGCGAGCAAGACCTGGACTTGCAGGCCTTCTCGGTGCGCTTTGACAACTACTACCTCGAGTCCAGCCTCTATTCGTCGGGCCGTGTGGCCTCAACAGTCGAACGGCTTCAGGCCGCCGGCAAGACCTACGAACAGGACGGCGCGCTGTGGCTCAAATCGACCGACTACGGCGATGACAAAGACCGCGTCATGAAAAAGAGCGACGCCAGCTACACCTACTTTGTGCCCGACGTAGCCTACCACCTGGCCAAGTGGGAGCGTGGTTACGCCAAGGCCATCAACATCCAGGGCATGGACCACCACGGCACCATCGCCCGCGTGCGCGCCGGCCTGCAGGCCGCCGGTGCCGGCGTGCCCGCCGGTTACCCCGACTACGTGCTGCACACGATGGTGCGCGTGATGCGCCACGGTGAAGAAGTGAAGATCTCTAAACGCGCCGGCAGCTACGTCACCTTGCGCGACCTGATCGAGTGGACCAGTGCCGACGCGGTGCGTTTTTTCCTGCTCAGCCGCAAGCCCGATACCGAATACGTCTTTGACATTGACCTGGCGCTGGCCAAAAACAACGAGAACCCTGTCTATTACGTGCAGTACGCGCATGCGCGCATTTGCTCGGTGCTGTTGCGCCACGCGGGGCAGGAAGACGAAGAGTCGCAACGGACCGAGCGCGTGCTGGCCATTGCCGCCGAATTGCAAGGCGTGGATCTGTCACCGCTGCAAAGCCCGCAAGCCCAGGCCCTGATGCTGCTGGTGGCCAAATACCCCGACATGCTGGTCAATGCCGCACAGGGCATGGCCCCGCACGATGTCGCGTTTTACCTGCGCGAGCTGGCCGCCTGTTACCACAGCTATTACGATGCTGAGCGGATTCTGGTGGAGGATGAAGAACTCCGGCTGGCCCGCCTGGCGCTGGTGGCCGCGACACGTCAGGTGTTGCACAATGGACTTCAGATGCTGGGCGTGAGTGCACCGGCAAAAATGTGAAGAAGCAAGGCATGGCCGCACAGGACAGACCAGGTATGAAAAAGCAACGCGGTGGAACCCTCTTTGGTTTCATTTTGGGCGCACTGGCCGGACTGGGCGTGGCTTTGGCTTTGGCGGTTTACATCACCAAGGTGCCCATGCCCTTCATGACAAAGACGCCAAGTCGCACAGCCGATGACGCTGCTGCCGAGGCCAAGAAAAACCGCGACTGGGACCCCAATGCGGCCTTGTCCGGCAAGCCGGCAGCCAAAGACACACAGGCTGTGGTGGACCCCACTGCTGCCCCCCAAAAGCCGGTCGCTACCGGCACGCCGGCGCCTTCTGCTGACCCTGTGGGTGATCTGGCGAAAGCCAAAACCAAAACCGACACGCCGGCCAAACCTGCTGCACCTGTGGCGACGGCCGCAGCCCCGGCTGCGACTTCTTCGACTTCTGCACCTGCTGCTTCGGCAGCCGCTGGCGACCCCTTTAATTACTTTGTGCAAGCCGGCGCATTTCGCACGCCTGAAGATGCGGAGCAGCAGCGCATCAAGCTTTCTTTGATGGGTTTACCGGCCCGCGTCAGCGAACGTGAGCAGTCCGGGCGCATCGTTTACCGTGTTCGACTTGGCCCTTTCGAGAAAAAAGACGACGCCGACAAGGTCAAAGTCCGGCTTGACACCGGCGGCCTTGAGGCGACCCTTGTCCGGGTCCAAAAATAAACCCCATCCCATTCACAGGAACTGACTTCTATGCAAAGACGCGAATTTTCTCAAGCTGCACTGGCGGCCGCTTCTGCCACCACGCTGGCTGTGCTGCCCTTGGGCGTGCAAGCCCAGGGCAAACCGCCGGCTGAAGGCAAGGATTACCTTCTGCTGAGCAAACCTGCACCCACCGAAGCGCCTGCCGGACAAATAGAGGTGGTCGAGTTCTTCTGGTACAGCTGCCCGCATTGCAATGAATTTGAGCCGCAGCTCGAAGCCTGGGCCGCCAAAGTCCCCAAAGACGTCAGCCTGCGCCGGGTGCCGGTGTCTTTCAGGCCCGACTTCGAGCCCCAGCAGCGCCTTTATTACGTGCTGGAAGCAATGGACAAACTGGCTGCGTTGCATAAAAAAGTTTTTTATGCCATCCATGTCGAAAAGCAGACCCTCAACACGGCCGATCTTGTCAGCGCCTGGGCGCAAAAGCAGGGCATAGACAAGTCCAAGTTCACAGAGCTTTACAACTCCTTCCCCGTCAACATGAAGACCCGCAAGGCCACGCAATTGCAAGAGGCTTTCATGGTGGACGGCGTGCCGGCACTGGGCGTGGACGGGCGCTACTACACCTCGGGCTCTTTGGCCGGCACCATGGTGCGCGCACTGACAGTCACCGACCACGTGCTCACACTGGTCCGCAAAACCAAAGCGGCGCCGGCCAAAGCCAAGTAAGGCTGCCCGGCGTTGTCAGGCCTGCCCTGGAACCGTCTGAAACCCGCCTCCAACAAGGCGGGTTTTTTTATGCATAAAAAGGGTTCGCGGCGTGTGTGCTGGCTACAATCGCCAAAACAAACACAGCAAGATTCGTGCCCTTATGAACTATTCATCTTCTTTGCTTATCAGCCTGGCGCTGCTCGCTGCGATGCCTGCGGTCGCCGAAAAGGCCGATCGCGACAAGCCCATGAATGCCGAAGCCGATGCACTGCGCTATGACGACCTCAAGCAAACCAGCGTGTTCACCGGCAACGTGATCATCACCAAAGGCACGACCTTGATCCGGGGTGCCCGCGTCGATGTGTTCCAGGATGCCCAGGGCTACCAGCAGGCCGTCGCCATCGCCGAGCCTGGCAAGCTGGCTTATTACCGCACCAAGAGAGACGGGGTCGACGAGACCATCGAGGGCGAGGGCGAGCGCATCGAGTACGACGGGCGCGCTGACAACGTCAAATTCATCCGCCAGGCTGTGATGCGTCGCTACGTGGCCGGCAAGTTGGCTGACGAAAGCCATGGCGAACTGATCCGCTATGAAAACACCACCGACGTGTTCACCGTCGACGGCAGCGTGCAGCCCCGGCCTACGGCCAACAACCCGAGTGGCCGCGTACGTGCCTTGCTGTCCCCGCGCAGCCAGGCGCCGGTTGTTTCTTCGGGCACGGTGACGGCGCCTGACGCGGGTGCCGCCGCACAGGCCGGCGCAGTCCGGCCGCAGCCGGCCGCGGCTGCAGTGCCCTTGCCCGGTTTGCGCTCCAGCAGCACGCTGAGCAGCGACA
>CAXNEG010000194.1:0-3556 GCA_964201305.1 Polaromonas sp. | reverse complement strand
TCCAAGATCAAGATCGAGCTCGACTCCAAGCCCGAAGTGATGGATAAGCTCGACCGGCGCTTGATCCAGCTGCAGATCGAGCGCGAGGCGGTGCGCCGCGAAAAGGACGAGGCCTCGCAAAAACGCTTTGACCTGATTGAAGAAGAAATCGGCAAGCTGCAAAAAGAAATTGCTGACCTGGACGAGATCTGGAAAGCCGAAAAAGCCCAGGCCCAGGGGTCCAAAGCCATCATGCAAGAGGTGGAAAAGCTGCGCTTCCAGATCGAGGCGTTGACCCGGAAGGGCGACTTCAACAAGGCCGGCGAGCTGCGCTACGGCAAGCTGCCGGTGCTGGAAAAACAACTGAAAGATGCGCAAGCCCAGGAGGCCGGCAAGGCCCAAAGCGCCAAAGACGGTGGCCGCCCGCAGTTGCTGCGCACCATGGTCGGCGCCGAAGAAATTGCCGAGGTGGTCAGCCGCGCCACCGGCATCCCGGTAGCCAAAATGCTGCAGGGCGAAAAAGATAAACTGCTGCTGATGGAAGCTCGCCTGCACCAACGTGTGGTGGGGCAAGACGAAGCCATCACCGCGGTGGCCAACGCCATCCGGCGTTCCCGCGCCGGCCTGTCAGACCCGAACCGCCCGACCGGCTCCTTTCTGTTTCTCGGTCCCACTGGCGTCGGCAAGACCGAGCTGTGCAAAACCCTGGCGGGCTTTCTGTTCGACTCCGAAGACCACATGGTGCGAATCGACATGAGCGAGTTCATGGAAAAACACTCAGTGGCGCGGCTGATCGGCGCGCCCCCGGGCTACGTGGGCTACGAGGAGGGCGGTTACCTGACCGAGGCCGTGCGGCGCAAACCCTACAGCGTGCTGCTGCTCGACGAAGTGGAAAAAGCCCACCCCGATGTGTTCAACGTGCTGCTGCAGGTACTGGACGACGGCCGCCTGACCGATGGCCAAGGCCGCACAGTAGACTTCAAGAACACGGTGATCGTGATGACCAGCAACATCGGCTCGCACCTGATCCAGTCCATGGTGGGGCAGGACAGTGAGGACATCAAGGACGCGGTCACCGGCGAACTGAAGAATCACTTCCGGCCCGAGTTTTTGAACCGCATCGACGAAACCGTGGTGTTCCACGCCCTGTCGGCCGAGCACATTGCGTCCATTGCCGCCATCCAGATTCGCGTGCTGCAGGGCCGCTTGGCCAAGCTCGACCTGGTGCTGGAAGTCTCACCTGCGGCACTGGCTGAGCTGGCGAAGGTGGGCTTCGATCCGGTGTTTGGCGCAAGGCCGCTCAAGCGCGCCATCCAGCAACGCATCGAGAACCCGCTGTCCAAGCTACTGCTCGAAGGCCGCTTTGCGCCCAAGGACGTGATCCCGGTCGACGTGGACCCGATTCATGCGCCGGGGCAGTTCAGTTTTGAGAGGGTGGTGCATTGAGCTTTTTCGATTGCTGTTAATCGCAGTAGGTTTGCCGGTTCAGGGCGCTGGTTTTAGCGAGCTGCAGGGGCCGAAGGCGTGCCGCCGCTCGTGTCCCCCCGCCCTTTGGGCTCCTTCCTTAACCTCGCTGCGACCCGCCTTCGGCCCCTGCAGCAGGCGAGGGGTTGGCGCACCGCGTGTCAGTACGCCGATACACCCGTGCCTTTTCGCATTGCGCACCAAGCACGGTGCCAGATCAGGCCGGTGCGGCGTTCGGCGCAGCGGCATCAAGGAGGAGCCCACAGGGCGGGGGACAGCCGCGGAGCCGAATGACGCGCCGGGCTGATCCCGCACACCCGTCGACATGGATCCCAGTTTGCACGGGGATGACGGGTCTAAACCAGGCGTGTAAGGTCTAAACCAGGTCCAGCGCCAACAAGGCCGGCAACCGTGCCTTCATGGCCCCAGCAATCGCCCCGTTTTTGACCATGCCTTGAACCGCCTGCATGTCAGGCGCCAGGCTACGGTCTTGCATCATGGCGGCGGACACGCTGCGGACTTTGTGGTGAACGGTTTCCAGCGCCTCCGAGCTGCGCAGTGGCCGCAAAAACTCGATGCCCTGGGCGGCGGCCAGCAGTTCGATGGCGACGATGTGCGCCGTGTTGTCCAGCATGGGCTGCAGGCGCCGCGCGGCAAAGGTGGCCATGGACACATGGTCCTCCTGGTTGGCCGAGGTCGGCAGGCTGTCCACACTGGCTGGGTGAGCCAAAGACTTGTTTTCTGACGCCAGTGCGGCTGCCGTCACGTGGACGATCATGAAGCCCGAGTTGAGACCCGGCTCGGGGGTCAAGAACGGCGGCAGGCGCGACACCACGGTGTCCACCAGCATGGCAATGCGGCGCTCGGTGATGGCGCCGATTTCGGCAATCGCCACTGCCAGCGCGTCGGCTGCCAGCGCCACCGGTTCGGCGTGGAAATTGCCGCCCGACAGCAGCACGCCCGCGTCGGCAAACACCAGCGGGTTGTCGGTGACAGCATTGGCCTCGCGCAGTAGAACCTGCGCCGCGTAGCGCATCTGGTCCAGGCAAGCGCCCATCACCTGGGGCTGGCAACGCAGGCAATAGGGGTCTTGCACACGGTCATCGCCTTCCAGGTGCGACTGGCGGATGGCGCTGCCTGCCGTCAGCGCCCGGTAGGCCGCCGCGCAGTCGATCTGCCCGGGCTGGCCGCGCACGGCGTGGATGCGTGCGTCAAACGGCCCGTCGCTGCCACGGGCTGCATCCAGCGTCAGCGCGCCGGAAATCACAGCGGCCTGGAACACGCGTTCGGTGGCAAACAGGGCGTGCAGCGCCAGCGCGGTGGACACCTGCGTGCCGTTGATCAGGGCCAGGCCCTCCTTGGCAGACAACTGCAAGGGGGTCAGCCCCGCCTGCTGCAGGGCGGCCAGCGCCGGCATGCGCACGCCATCCAGCAGCAGCTCGCCTTCGCCGATCAGGGGCAGGCACAGGTGGGCCAGCGGTGCCAGATCGCCCGAGGCGCCGACCGAGCCCTGACAGGGGATCACCGGGGTCAGTCCCCCGTTGTACAGCGCCAGCAATGCATCGACCACCGCCTCGCGCACGCCCGAGTAGCCGCGCGCCAGGCTGGCAGCTTTGAGCAGCAGGATCAGCCGCACCACCTCTGGCGCCAGGGGTTCGCCCACGCCGACCGCGTGCGAGCGCAGCAGGTTGAGCTGCAGCGTGGCCAGATCGTCATGGCCGATGCGCTGGTTGGCCAGTTTGCCAAAACCGGTGTTCACGCCGTACACCGCGGCATCTCCAGCAGCGGCTTGTTGTACCAGGGCTGCACTGGCGCGGATGCCAGTGCGGCAGTCCGCGTGGAGCGCGATGGTGTGCCCGGAAGCGCCCAAGTCCCTCAGTTGGGCCAGGCCAAGCTGGCCCGGCAGCAAGGTGTGGGTGACGGCGTCGGTCATGCGCCCACCATCGGCAGGTTCAGGCCGTTGGCGCGGGCGCTGGCTGTTGCCACCTCGTAGCCCGCGTCGGCGTGGCGCATGACGCCGGTGGCCGGGTCATTGAACAGCACGCGGGCCAGCTTCTCGTCGGCATCTGAGGTGCCGTCACAAACAATCACCACGCCCGAGTGCTGCGAGTAG
>CAXNEG010000193.1:0-3576 GCA_964201305.1 Polaromonas sp. | reverse complement strand
AAGGCTGGTCAAGAGCGCGAGCGTGCCAAAAATGACGCACAGGCTTATGCCAACGATGTAATTCCGCGCGCCGTCGGTTCTGCTTCTCGGCTGAAAGAAGAATCCGAAGCCTACAAAGCCAAGATTGTGGCGCAGGCCCAAGGTGATGCCCAGCGCTTTCGCTCGGTACTGACCGAGTACCAGAAGGCACCGCAAGTCACGCGTGACCGCATGTACACCGACGCGATGCAGCAGGTGTATTCGAACGTCACCAAGGTGATGGTGGAGTCCCGACAGGGCTCCAACCTGCTGTACCTGCCGCTGGACAAGATCATTCAAATGAGTGCGCAGGGTGCCCCGGCGCCGGATATTTTGGTTGCCCCGCCCAGCAACCCTGTGTCGGCGCCAGTCTTGCCGCCATCCCCCCCGCTTGACACGCGCGCCCGTGACGCACGCACTCGCTAAGGACACACCGTGAACAGAATCGGATTTTTAGCTTCTTCGCTGCTGGTGGCCGTGGTGCTGCTCAGTTCCATGTTGTTTGTTGTTGACCAGCGCCAGTTTGGTGTGGTGTATGCGCTCGGACAGATCAAAGAAGTGATCACCGAGCCCGGCCTGAACTTCAAGCTGCCGCCGCCATTTCAAAACGTGTCTTACATCGACAAGCGTTTGCTCACGCTGGACAGCACGGATGCTGAGCCCATGCTGACCGCCGAAAAGCAGCGCGTGGTGATCGACTGGTATGTGCGCTGGCGCATCTCCCAACCATCGGAATACATCCGCAATGTGGGCCTTGATGAGCGTGCTGGTGCCAACCAACTCAACCGTGTGGTGCGCAACGCTTTCCAGGAAGAGATCAACAAGCGCACTGTGAAAGACTTGCTTTCGCTCAAGCGCGAAGCTCTCATGGCTGACGTCAAAGCCGAAGTGTTGCAGGTGGTGCGTGGTGCCAAGCCTTGGGGTGTCGATGTGGTGGATGTGCGCATAACGCGCGTTGATTACGTTGAAGCCATCACTGAGTCGGTTTACCGCCGCATGGAAGCTGAGCGCAAACGCGTGGCCAATGAGCTGCGCTCAACCGGTGCAGCTGAAGGCGAGAAAATTCGCGCTGACGCAGATCGCCAACGCGAAGTCACTATTGCCAACGCTTACCGCGATGCACAGAAAGTCAAAGGCGAGGGCGATGCGCAAGCTGCTGCCTTGTTCAACGAATCTTTCGGTCGCGATCCGCAGTTTGCTCAGTTCTACCGCAGTCTGGACGCCTACAAAGCCAGCTTCAACAAAAAGAGCGATGTGATGGTGGTGGACCAGTCTTCCGACTTCTTCAAGGCCATGCGCGGCTCCGGTGGCGGATCCGCCCCGGCCAAAAAATAAGCTGAAAAGCTACACAGAGCAGGCCGGGTGCACCGGTCTGCGCTGCTTTGGCGACTGATTGCGCAGCTTTTACTTGCTGCCGGTCCAAAACCGGGCGTAAGCACCGGTAAAATCGTTCTTTTACAGCTCTTCTGAAGTAACGCATGTCCGCCTGGTCGTCATCATGGCAATTGCCGGATCAAATTGCCGATGTCCTGCCCTCCGAGGCGCGTCATATCGAAGAACTCCGCCGCCTCTTTCTGGACACGGCGCGCAGTTACGGCTACGAGCTGGTCATGCCGCCGCTGCTCGAGCACCTGGAGTCTCTGCTGACCGGCACCGGTGAGGCGCTGGACCTGCAAACTTTCAAGTTGGTTGACCAGCTCTCCGGTCGCACCCTGGGTTTGCGCGCCGACACCACCCCCCAAGTTGCACGCATTGATGCGCATTTGCTCAACCGCACTGGCGTGGCGCGGCTGTGCTACTGCGGCCCGGTCCTGCACACGCGTGCTGAGCGTCCACACGCCACGCGCGAACCGCTGCAGTTCGGCGCTGAAATCTTCGGTCATGCCGGCCTCGAATCCGACCTTGAAGTCCAGTTGCTGGCCCTGGAGGGCTTGCGTGCTGCCGGTATCGGTTCGCTGTCGGTTGACATGGCCGATGTGCGTATTGTCAGCAGCTTGTTGGCCGACGCCCGCATCAGCAGCCCCGCCGCACTGGCCCGCCTCCATGCGGCGCTGGCTGACAAAGACGCCAGTGAACTGGCGAGTCTGCTGGCGGCCGAGACCGGTATTTCCTCAGCGGCTGCCGATGGTTTGAAAGCTTTGCTTCAGCTCTATGGCGACGAGCAGGTTTTGAGCGATGCTGAACGTGCTTTGAAGCGGGTGCCCGGGGCCCTGCAAGCCCTCGAAGGCCTGCGCTGGCTGGCCACGCAAGTGCGACATCTGGGTGGCGATGTGAAGCTCGGCTTTGATTTGGCCGACTTGCGCGGCTACGCCTATTACAGCGGCACGCGCTTTGCCATTTATGGTGATGGTGCAGAACTGGCCCGAGGTGGCCGTTATGACGAGGTCGGCGCCGTGTTTGGTCGCCGAAGGCCTGCCGCCGGCTTCAGCCTGGATCTCAAAGAGCTGGCCAGCAACTTGCCTGCGCGCTCCTTGCGGGCAGCTGTACGTGCGCCTTGGGGCGTAGACGCTGGTCTGCGCCAGGCCATTGCCAGCCTGCGTGCCCAAGGTGAGACGGTCGCCTGCGTGCTGCCCGGCCATGAACATGAAGTCAATGAATTCGATTGCGACCGAGAACTGGTGCAAGCTGCCGGCTTGTGGGTTGTTCAATCGTTGACCAAGACTTCCGCCTGATGGTTTGATCGCCTCTTCCTGTCCACTTTTTTCAAGCAAGCACCCCTGAAATGACAAACAAAAACACCGCAGCTGCGGGCCGCAACGTTGTGGTCGTCGGAACCCAGTGGGGTGACGAAGGCAAAGGCAAGCTGGTGGATTGGCTCACTGAAATGTCGCAAGGCGTGGTCCGTTTTCAGGGCGGTCACAACGCTGGCCACACGCTGGTCATCAACGGCGTCAAGACCGCTTTGCACCTGATTCCCAGCGGCATCATGCGTCCGGGCGTGAAGTGCTACATCGGCAACGGTGTGGTGCTCTCAGCGGCTAAGCTGTTTGAAGAAATTGAAGGCCTCGAAAAAGCCGGTGTGGAGGTGCGTTCGCGCCTGCGCATCAGCGAAGCGTGTCCGCTGATCCTGCCGTTTCATGTCGCGCTGGACATTGCCCGCGAAGCGGCCAAGGAAAAAGCCGGCATCGCCAAGATCGGCACCACAGGCCGCGGCATCGGCCCCGCCTACGAAGACAAAATCGCTCGCCGAGCCCTGCGCGTACAGGATTTGAAGTATCCCGAGCGTTTTGCCACCAAGCTGCGCGAGTTGCTCGAGTTGCACAACTTCATCCTGACCGACTTTTTAAATGCGCCGGCCATTGATTTCGACACCGTCTACAAAGAGGCCATGCGCCACGCCGAGTTGCTCAAGCCGATGATGGCCGATGTTTCGCGCGAGCTCAACGACGCACATCGCACCGGCGCTAATTTGCTTTTTGAAGGTGCGCAGGGCACCTTGCTCGACGTGGACCACGGCACTTACCCCTTTGTCACTTCCAGCAACTGCGTGGCCGGCAATGCCGCTGCCGGTGCCGGCGTGGGCCCGGGCATGCTGCACTACATTCTGGGCATCACCAA
>CAXNEG010000192.1:0-3576 GCA_964201305.1 Polaromonas sp. | reverse complement strand
AGACCGTTGTGATAGTCCACCACGATTTGTGTTTCGGGGTCGTAATACATGGCGTTGATGGTGAAGTCACGCCGCGCCGCGTCATGCTCCATCGAGCCCCAGACGTTGTCACGCAGTACGCGGCCGGACGAGTCCACGGCATGCTTCATGCCGGCGAGCTCGCTCTTGCTGGTGCGTTCATTGCCGCCCACCTGCTCGGCCTGGCTGCTGTCGAGATGGGCGCGAAACGTGGAGACCTCAATGACTTCGTGCTCACGCCCGCGGCCATAGACCACGTGAACGATGCGAAAACGCCGGCCGATGATAAAAGCACGGCGAAACAAGGTTTTGACCTGCTCAGGCGTGGCGTCGGTGGCCACATCAAAATCCTTGGGCCGCAGGCCGACCAGCAGATCGCGAACCGCGCCACCCACGATGAACGCTTCGTAACCAGCATCCTTCAGCGTGCGCACAACGTCCATGGCGCGATCGTCCACCAGCGAAGTGTCAATGCCGTGCGATTCGGGACCGACCTCGATCCGTTGGCCGTAAGGTGATTTTTTGCTGCTGCGGCCTTTTGAGGTGGCCGTGCTGTCGGTCTTACCGAACAGCTTGTCGATGAATTTTTTGATCATGAAAAACTAAGTGAACAGCTCAAGTATGCGCCATTGGCGCTCTGTAGCGATGGCGCGCAGGGCTGCGTCAGGGTTGGTGGCGACCGGATGGGTGACCTTTTCGAGCAAAGGCAGGTCGTTGATCGAATCAGAGTAAAAAACCGTCTCCACGCTGTGCCAGTCCAGCTGGCGAGCGGCCAGCCAGGCCTGAACGCGGTCGACTTTGCCCTCGCGAAACGAAGGCGTGCCGGCGATCTCACCCGTGAATTCGCCTTGCGCATCACGGGCCAACTCGATAGCGATCAGTTCTTTGACGCCAAAGGCAGTGGCGATCGGGCGGGTGACAAATTCGTTGGTGGCGGTAACGATCACCACCTCATCACCAGCCGCCTGATGGGCCTGCACCAGCGCCAGCGCCTTTGGCAGGATCGTGGTGCCGATGATGGTCTGCATGAATCTAGCGTGTGCCTGCGCCGATTTTTTAGCGCCCTGGGTCCGCATGGCCCGGGTGGCAAAACGCACATAGTCATGAATATCCAGCGTACCGGCTTTGTAGTCCTCGTAATACTGGGCGTTACGCCGCTTGAAATCTTCACCATCGCACCAGCCCAGGGCCAGGGTGAATTCGCCCCACTGGTAGTCAGAGTCCACCGGAATCAATGTGTAGTCCAGATCGAATAAAGCCACTTGCTTCATGGGTTATCCAGCATGGATTTGATCAGGGGCACCGTGATGGCGCGCTGGGTTTGCAGCGAATAACCGTCGAGCTGATCGAGCAACTGCATCAGGTTGCCCAGATCGCGCGAAAAACGGCTGAGGATGAAGTCCATGGCCTCGTCACTGAGAAAAATACCGCGGGCGTCCGCTTCCTGGCGCAGCACGGCGCGCCGCTCGTTGTCGCTCAAGGCATGCAGCGCGTAAACATGGCCCCAACCGAGCCGGGTGCGCAGGTCCTCGCGCAAGGCCAGATCGGCGGGCGGCGTCAAGCCGGCGGCCAAGACGCAACGCGGCTGGCCGTCGGCAGCGCTCAGAGCGTTGACAAACCAGTTAAAAGCCGCTTGCTGCTGCACAGCGGTGTAGAGGTGGCAATCGTCCAGCAGCACGGCCACCCAGCGCTGGTCAAAAGGCGGCGGCTCCAGCAAAGAAGCATCCAGCCAGCCGACGCTGGCACCTTGCGCGCACAACTCTCCGCCAAACGCCTTGAGTAAATGGGTTTTGCCGCTCCCGGGTTCACCCCAGAGGTAGGTAGGTACTGGCGAGCGCAAGCTGTTGCCGGCCCACAGTTGCAAATGCTTGAGAGCGGCCTCGTTGGGGCCGGCGAAGAAGTTGGCAAACAAAGGGGCAGATGCCAGACCGATATCCAACGCGATCTGCTTCATGCCGGTAGTGCGGCACTGGCGCGTTGGATCAAGAAAATTAATTGCATAAGGCCGGGGCAGGGTGACCCTTTAGAATCATGCCTTGGATTCTATCGGGCTTGACCCGGCCCACCTGCCAAGCCCGCCCTGCGGCGGACCTCAACCCATTTCATCAGCATGAGCCCATCCCCCCTATCCTACAAAGACGCCGGCGTTGACATTGACGCAGGCGACGCCCTGGTCGAGCGTATCAAGCCGCTGGCCAAAAAAACCATGCGCGAAGGGGTGCTGGCCGGAATTGGCGGCTTTGGCGCGCTGTTTGAAGTACCTAAGCGCTACAAAGAGCCGGTGCTGGTCAGCGGAACCGACGGCGTAGGCACCAAGCTACGCCTGGCTTTTGAGTGGCAGATGCATGACACCGTGGGCATTGACCTGGTGGCCATGAGCGTGAACGACGTGCTGGTGCAAGGCGCAGAACCCCTGTTTTTCCTGGACTATTTCGCTTGCGGCAAACTGGACGTGGACACGGCTACGGCCGTCGTGGGCGGCATTGCCAAAGGCTGTGAGCTCTCGGGCTGCGCGCTGATTGGCGGCGAAACGGCCGAAATGCCTGGCATGTACCCGCCAGGTGAATACGACCTGGCTGGCTTTGCCGTTGGCGCGGTAGAAAAATCCAAGATCCTGACAGGCCAGAACATCACTGCCGGCGACGTGGTGCTCGGTCTGGCTTCCAGCGGCGTGCATTCAAACGGTTTTAGCCTGGTGCGCAAATGCATAGAGCGCGCCGGCAGCGCCCTGCCCGCCACCCTGGACGGCAAACCTTTCAAGCAGGCGGTGATGGAGCCGACCCGCCTGTACGTGAAAAACGTGTTGGCGGCGCTGTCAGCGCACCCTATCAAGGCGCTGGCGCACATCACCGGCGGCGGCCTGTTGGAAAACATTCCCCGCGTGTTGCCCGAGGGCATGGCGGCGCACCTGGTCAAAGGCAGCTGGCCGCAAACCGAGCTGTTTGCCTGGCTGCAAACGACGGCCGCCATTTCCGACTTTGAGATGAACCGCACCTTCAACAACGGCATTGGCATGGTGGTGGTGGTGGACGCTGCCAACGCTGCGGCCACCGCACACATGCTGCGCGAGGCCGGCGAGATGGTGTTTGAAATCGGCGTGATCGCCGCGCGTGGCGACGGCGCTGCCGTCGTCGTCAGCTAAGGCCGGCTGGCCTAACTGGCGGCGCGGCGCAAATCAGCCAGCCTGTCGGCCACGGCCTCAAGGTCTTTCGCATCTTCAGCGCGGGCCAGGTAAATTTCTAAATCTGCTTGTGCACGTTGAGCTTGCCCCTGCTCTGCCCAGGCCAGACCGCGGTCGCGGTACTCCGGCCACGAACGCGGGTACAAGACCAGCAAACGGTCCAGCACAGTGATCAGCCGGGCCCAGTCTTCCTGCTGTCGGTAAATGTGCTTGAGGTTGCGCAGCATGCGGCCCATGATGTCGCGCGGCGCGGCAGGCTGTAAGTACAGGCCTAGCGGCAGCGTCATGTCATCGGGTCTGGCGTCACGCTGGTGCAAGGGGTGCAGCCGCTCGGCCAGCTCTTCGCGGCTGAGCGACTGGCCGGTGAACGGGTCAAT
>CAXNEG010000191.1:0-3583 GCA_964201305.1 Polaromonas sp. | reverse complement strand
GCCACGCAACGCATCTGCGACGCCATGCTGCCCGCGCTGTCAAACATCTTTCAGACCAGTGTGGCGCAGGCCGCTCAGGTGATCTGGGTGTTTGCCGTGGTGTACGGGCTGTCGCAGCTTTTTTACGGCCCGCTGGGCGACCGTACCGGGAAGTTCCGCATCATCACTTACGCCACGCTGGGTTGCAGCGTGGGCAGCCTGCTCGGCGCTTTTGCCAACAACCTGAACACCCTGGTGATGGCGCGGGCCCTGACCGGCTTGTGCGCCGCTGCGGTGATTCCGCTGGCGCTCGCCTGGGTGGGTGACGCCGTGCCTTACGAGCGGCGGCTCGAAACGCTGGCCAAAGTCGGGCTGGGTACCACGCTGGGCATTGTGGGCGGGCAACTGGCCGGTGGCTGGTTCGCCGACACCCTGGGCTGGCGCTGGGCTTTTGCGCTGATGACCGTGATTTTTGCAGCGGTCGGATGTTTGCTCTTGCTTGATTTGCGCCGCCAGCAGCGTCTTCCCGGAACCGAGTCCTTTGACATGCCGCATGGGCGCGCGGGCTTTGTCAGGCAAGCCCTGGCTATTTTTCGCGACCCGTGGGCCAGCCGGGTGCTGATGATCGCCTTGATAGAAGGCGCCGCCGGGTTTGGTGTGCTCAGCACCATCGCCTCGCACCTGCACCAGACGATGGGCCTGTCTTTGTCTTTGTCCGGCTCCATCGTGGCTCTGTTCGGTCTGGGTGGTGTGCTTTACATGTCTGTGGCGCGCTGGCTGATACTGCGGCTGGGTGAAGCCGGGCTGGCTCAGTACGGCGCTGCGTTGATGGGCTTGTCTTTTGCCGTGCTGGGTTTTACCCGCTGGTGGCCCTTGACGCCTGTGGTCTGCTTGAGCGCAGGTTTTGGGTTTTTCATGTTTCACAACACCATGCAGGCCAACGCGACGCAAATGACACCGTCGGCACGCGGCACCTCGGTGTCGCTTTTTTCATGCGCGCTGTTCTCGGGTCAGGCGCTGGGGGTGTTGATGGCGGCCCACTTGAGCGCAGTGCTGGGCTCGGGCGGCGTGATCGCCTTGGGTGGAAGCATCGTTTTGGTTTTAGGCACCTTGATGGCGCGCAGCCTGCGCGCTAAAAATGGTAGGTCCCTGTCACCGATTGACCCACTTTGAGCACTTGGTCAAAGCCTTCCAGGGTGATGCTGTTCATGCCAAATGACAAAGCCCCATCAAGCCGTTTGTCTTGCCGGTAGGTCTGCAGCATATCGTTGACGGCAGGGCTGCTGCTGGCGCTGAGCGGGTCGATGTTGACAATGGGGCAGCGTGGGCAGGGCTTGACCGGCTGCAGCCGCACCCGGCTGTGCGCAGTGGCAATACCGATCTGGGCCAGGCGGTCTTCGTCGTGTGCGGCCATGGCTTCTTGGCCGGGGGCATCGCCCAGCACGATGTTGGGCCGAAAGCGTGACATGCTCACAGCCGGCTGGCCGGCAGCCAGCAACTTGGCGTTCAGTCCGGCCAGAGAAGCCTCGCTGGTGATCAACATCGGGTAACCGTCACTGAACTGGTTGAGCGCCTGCACGCCGTTGGTCCAACTCAGGCTGGAGGCGCGCTGGTGTTCAGGGTCAAAGCGCACCAGGCGCGCCTTCACGCCTAAAAAATCACTGAACCACTGGGACGCAATGGCCCCCATGTCATAGGCCGCCACATCCTGGCCCCACACCTTGACGCGCACGGCCGACTCGACCTGGTCTATGGTCAAGTGCAGCGCCAGCATGCCGGGGGCACGCAACACAATGTCATGCGCGCGCACCTGCGGCTTCACCAGGGCCATGCGCGGGAGTTCGCGCTGGGTCAAGAATTCACCCGTTTCATCCACCACCATCCAGGCACGGTCCAGATCCAGGCCTGTTTCTGTGAGCAAGGCTTCGCCCAGTGTCACGCCGGCGCAGGACTTGACCGGGTAGATATAAAGCTGCGCAATGACGGCGCTGAAATCAGGCGGGCGGTTGGTGTCAGTCACGAATAGGCTTTCATGTGGGCGGGTGGCTACGGCCTTGTTCACGATGGGATTTTGCACTGCCTCTTAAAATAGCGCATGAGCAAAGATTTTGACGTCTGTATCCGCGGTGACGGTATTGTGGGCCGCACGCTGGCACTGCTGCTGGCGCGGCAACGTTTGCGCGTGGCCCTGGTCTGCGAGCCGGCCCGTGCGCCTGCCGCGCCCGACGTGCGGGCCTATGCACTCAATGCCGCTTCCCGCAGCCTGCTGATGCAAGAGCGGGCCTGGCCGCAGGGCAGTGGCGTCACAGCGGTCAGCCAGATGCAGGTATGGGGCGACAGCGACGGACGGCTGGACTTCAACCCGACAGACGGGCCGGCTGGCCAACCAAGCGGCGATCAGGCTGCGTTGGCCTGGATTGTGGATGTGCCGGCGCTTGAGCAGGCGCTGTCGGAGGCCCTGCGCTTTGCACCCGAGGTCGAGCTGGTCGCATCCGCGGACGCAGCCCATGCAACGCTGACGGTGGTCTGCGAAGGGCGTCATAGCAGTAGCCGGCGCGATTTCGGCGTCAGCTGGACCATCAAGCCCTACGACCAGAAAGCCGTGGCCGCCAGGCTGAACTCAGACCGTCCGCATGCCGGTGTCGCTCGCCAATGGTTCGGCCAGGGAGAGGTGCTGGGATTGCTGCCGGTGGACGGCGCAGACGCAAACACCTTGGCCATGGTCTGGTCGGTGCCGCAGAGCCGGGCCCAAGAACTTCAAGAAATGACACCCGCCGCCTTGGTGGCAGCGCTGCAGCAGGTCTGCGGCGACTTGGCCGGCCAGCTCAGCCTGTGCAGCCCGGTGGCCAGCTGGCCCTTGACGCTGTGCAGCGCCCAGCGCTGGGTCGGGCCGGGTTGGGCCCTGGCCGGAGATGCTGCGCACACCGTGCACCCGATGGCGGGCCAGGGTCTGAACCTGGGTCTGGCGGATGCCCACAAATTGGCCGAGGTGCTGCAAGCGCGTGAATACTGGCGCAGCCTGGGCGACGAAAAACTGCTGCGCCGCTACGAGCGTGCGCGCAAAGCCGATGTCTTGGCCATGAGCGCCGTGACCGAAGGCTTGCACAGCCTGTTTGCACCCAGCGACAGCCGCTTGCAAGCGCTGCGCAACTGGGGCATGAAAAGAGTGGCGCGCAGCGGACCGCTCAAAGGCTGGCTGACACGCCGGGCCATGGGCTGACACGACCTGAGTTTTTTCTTTTTTTAACAAAGCCTCACAGGGACTTGCGTATGCGCTCAGTTTTCAGCATCTTCACCACCCGTGGCCGCGCGGCCCTGCTTGGCCTGACCCTGGCACTGTCGGCCGGTGTTTCGGTACAAGCCCAGGAAGCGGCCATTCGCAAAAACCTGCTTGAGCGCCTGCCCACACTGCCCAAAATTGAAGAGGTCAGCAAAACACCCATGAACGGCCTGTATGAAGTGCGGGTCAGCGGCAACGATATTTATTACACCGATGCAGACGGCAGCTTTCTGATTCAGGGCCATCTGATTGACACCCGTGCCAAAAAGAACCTGACCGAAGAGCGCATGGACAAACTCAATGTGGTCGCCTTCGACTCACTGC
>CAXNEG010000190.1:0-3624 GCA_964201305.1 Polaromonas sp. | reverse complement strand
GCCATCAAGGAAATGATCATTCCGTCGCTGCTGCCCGTGGTGGTGCCGATTCTGGTTGGCCTGCTGCTTGGCCCCAAAGCGCTGGGCGGCTTGCTGATGGGCACCATCGTCACGGGCCTGTTTGTCGCCATCTCCATGTGCACCGGCGGCGGTGCCTGGGACAACGCCAAAAAGTACATTGAAGACGGCAACCACGGCGGAAAAGGCTCGGAGGCCCACAAAGCCGCCGTCACCGGCGACACCGTGGGCGACCCCTACAAAGACACCGCCGGCCCGGCTGTGAACCCTCTGATCAAGATCATCAATATCGTGGCCCTGCTCATCGTGCCATTGATGATGAAGTTCCACGGCGGTTAAGCGCCACTAACCGGCCTTGCGCCGGTTTATAAAAAAGCCCGCTTCTTAGCGGGTTTTTTTATGAGAGCTGAAAAATTACCAGCCGAGATGCTGTGAGACCAACGTCAAGCATTGAAGGGGCGAACATGCCAAAATGATTTGTCAAAAAATGTCAAACAAAAAAAGTCCCAGATGAATCCAAAACTACCCCCTGATATGAGGCTCAAAGGATTCTGGCAACAAGCTTATTTTTTGGGGTGCCTTGAATTGCGTATTTTCAAGCGCCACACCCAGCTCTTATGGGCTGCGGGCATCGTGCTGCTGATTCCCGCCATTTATTTGCTGATATACCTCTCCAGCGTGTGGGACCCGACAGGGCGTGCAACAACTTTGCCTGTGGGGCTGGTCAATCAGGACCAAGGTTTTACCTACCAGGATAAATCCGTCAACGTTGGCAATGAGATCATCCGCCGCCTGGAGGATAAAAAACAGTTTGGTTACCGCAAGTTGAACGACGAGCAGGAGGCACGGCAAATGGTGCGCAGCGGGCAACTCGCCTTCACACTCATCATTCCTGCCAACTTCAGCGCAAACGCCATCCCTGCGCAGGCAGAAGGCAGCGGGCAACCCGTGGTCTATACCTCGGCCGGTAACAACTATGAAAGCTCCTTGCTGGCAGCTCAATTTGCGCGTGTTTTAGGGGAAGACGTCAACAGGACCCTGAGCGAGCAACGCTGGGCTTTGGTGTTGAGTTCCAGTGTCGGCTCTCAGCAAGGGGTCGAGCGCTTGCGCGCAGGGGCTGCCAAACTCAGTCAAGGGGCCAAAGAATTAGCGAGCGGCACAGCCAAAACCGAAGTGGCCAGCGCCGGCATGAAGCAAGGCTTTGTTCGCTTGCAAAGCAGCATCGACAAAATGACCGAGGGCACCCAAACATTGGGCAACGGTATCCGCGCCACGGCAGGCGGTCTACCCCCTGCCGAAAACGTACGCAGCCTGCGTCTCGGGGCCGAATCTCTGGCTGCGGGCCACCAGGATCTGAGCAAAGGCCTCAATGAGTTGCTCACCGGCCACCAAAAGCTGCTGCAAAGCGTCGAAGCTTTAAGAGTCGACTTGGACAACCGCCTGTTCGTACCTGCCCCGCTGCTCGAAGGGGTTACCCAATTAAGCGAAAGCATGGTTCAAATAGATCAAGGCCTGCGTCAAGCGGCAGACGGGCAGCAAAAACTCAGTACGGCAATGTCTTCGCTGAACAACAACCTCAGGACACTGACATTTGGAATTCGAGATTTACGCAGGGGAATGAACTCCATGACAGGCGCTCTTCCTGAAGAGCAGCAAATCAATCAACTGAGCACCGGCACGGCCGAATTAGCTCAAAATTTTCAACAACTCCACGAAGGCATTCAAAGAGTGACTCAAGGGGCCCAATACCTGACGGTGGGCTTGGATCTGATGCTCAAAGAACTTCCCGGGGCGGCGCCCGCCATCGAGGGAAGCGCCGCGGGTTTGGCGCATTCTGTTTCGCCGCAACTGGAAATAGACGACGCAGTTGCCAACTACGGCAGCGGCTTTGCCCCCAATATCATTCCCTTGGCCCTTTGGTTGGGGGCAGGGGTGGCAGCATTTTTGATCCATGTTCGCCTGCAGCCTAATCTGGCAAAGCGGTTTTCGCGCAGGGCACTTGTATCAGGCAAGGTTTTTATCCCCTCTGTGCTGGTGTTGATTCAGGCGACATTGATTTTTTCCATTGTCCGCTTCGTGCTGAATATCTCAGTTCAAAACCCTAGCGCCTTGGCATTGACCTTGGCCTGTAGCGCCCTCACCTTCATGCTCATTGTGTTTGCTTTGACACGCGCACTGGGTGATGCCGGCAAAGCGCTTGCCATGCTATTTTTAGCCCTGCAGATTTCGGCATCCGGTGGCTTTATACCGGTTGAGCTGACTGGAAGTGTCTACTCAGTAATCAGCCCTTGGCTGCCAATGACCTGGGTTGTCAAAAGCATCAAAGCCAGCATGTTTGGCGCCTACGAAAGCAATTGGCAAAGTCCCTTGATGATCGTCGCAGCCTGGGGAATCTGCGCTTTTGCTTTTGCAACACTGGTTGGGCGCTGGCGCTTTGTAGTATCGAGAAAAATGCGTCCGACGATGGAGCTGTAGTACCCGTAGCCGACGTGAATCGTCGATACCACGTCCTTAGCTTGCAACTCTACTTTCACCGCCACATGAACCTCACCTCATGAAAATCGTCAACGTCCTCGAATCCACACTCCCGATCAAATCGGACATACGCAACGCTTATATCGACTTCTCGAAGATGACCCTCAGCCTGGTGGCGGTGGTAACGGACGTGGTCCGGGACGGCAAACCTGTGGTGGGCTACGGCTTCAACTCCAACGGCCGCTACGGCCAGGGCGGGCTGATCCGCGAACGGTTTCTACCGCGCCTGCTTGATGCGCCGCCAGAGACCTTATTGAGCGAGAGGGGCGACAACCTGGACCCGCACAAGATCTGGGCCCGCATGATGACCAACGAAAAACCGGGCGGCCACGGTGAGCGCTCGGTGGCGGTCGGTACCATCGACATGGCGGTGTGGGACGCTGTGGCCAAGATAGAAGGCAAACCCCTCTTTCAATTGCTGGCCGAACGCTACGGCAAGGGCACGCCCAACCCGCGGGTTTTTGTTTACGCGGCCGGAGGTTATTACTACCCCGGCAAAGGCATCGAGCAGCTGCAACGCGAGATGACCAGCTACCTCGAGCGCGGCTACTCGGTGGTCAAAATGAAGATCGGCGGCGCCAGCCTGGCCGATGACTGCGAACGCGTTGAATCGGTGCTCAAGATCCTCGGCCCAGGCCAGCAACTGGCGGTGGACGCCAATGGCCGCTTTGACCTGCCCACCGCGATTGCTTATGGGCGCGCGCTGTCGCAATACCCGCTGTTCTGGTACGAAGAAGCCGGCGACCCGCTCGACTACGAGCTGCAAGCCAAACTCGGCGAGGTCTACCAAGGCTCTATCGCCACCGGGGAAAATTTGTTCTCGATGCAGGACGCGCGTAACCTGATCCGCCACGGCGGCATGCGTCCCGACCGCGACTGGCTGCAGTTTGACTGCGCCCTGAGCTACGGCCTGGTGGAGTACCTGCGCACCCTGGACATGCTCAAGGACAACGGCTGGTCACCCTCGCGCTGCATTCCGCACGGCGGCCACCAGATGTCCCTGGCGATTGCCGCCGGCCTGGGTCTGGGCGGCAACGAAAGCTACCCGGACCTGTTCCAGCCCTTCGGGGG
>CAXNEG010000189.1:0-3677 GCA_964201305.1 Polaromonas sp. | reverse complement strand
CACATTGTTTTCCTGCTCAGTTTGCTGGTCCTGGCGCCGCTACTGCCCTCACGCCAGAATCTGACGCAGTGGCGCGCGGTCACGCAAGCCAGGCCGGCGGTGATGGACGTCCTGGCAGTGGTCACGGCATTCACACTGGCGCACTCCATCACGCTGGGTTTGTCGGTTTTGAAATGGCTTGAGCCATCGCCTGACCTGATCGAGCCGGCCATTGCCATATCGGTGGTGATCGCGGCCCTGAACAACCTGGTCGGCTGGAGTGCCCTGCGACGCTGGCAACTGGCGTTTGTGTTTGGACTGGTACACGGTTTTGGCTTTGCCAATGTGCTGCTGGACTTGGGGCTACCGGCCAGCTCACTGGCAGCGGCCTTGGGCGGTTTTAATGTCGGCGTTGAGCTCGGACAGCTGGCCATCGTCGGGGTGTTTTTCCCGCTGGCCTGGCTGCTGCGCCACACCTTGTTTTACCGCTGGGTGGTGGTCACCGGCGGTTCGGTGGCGGTTGCGGTGATGGGCACGCTTTGGACGCTGGAGCGCACCGGGCTCTACAAGTTTTAAACGGGCTGCAAAGGGCACGTTTCGGCGGCCGGCCGGTTGGCAGTCAACTGAAGGCTTAGAGCGACCTGAGTTTTTTGTGAATGCGCCGGATGGCCGTCCACGATGCCCACAAGACCACGGGCACCATGGCGCCGGCGGCTATTTCGGGGTTGATCGGCACCCCGGAAGCTTTGAGCGCTTTGGCGCCATAAAGCATCAGGCTGATCACGTAGTAGGTAATCGCTGCAATCGACAGCCCTTCCACCGTAGCTTGCAAACGCAATTGCAGTTCTTGTCCGCGCGTGAGCTTTTCAAGCAGCTGCTGATTTTGGACTTCAGTGGCAATGTCAACCCGCGTACGCAGCAGCGCACTGGTGCGCGCCACACGCTCAGACAAAGAAGTCAAACGCTGCGCCGTGGCGACCACCGTGGCCATGGCCGGCGACAAACGCCTTTGCATGAAGTCACCGATGGTCTGCGTGCCGGACACCGCGCTTTCACGCAACTCAGAGATGCGCTGCGACACCAATCCGTCATAGGCGCGGGTGGCCGCAAAACGGTAAACATGTTCGGCCGTGGCACGCTCAACGCGTGCCGCCAAAGACACCAGCGTATCGAGCAAAGTCTGGTCTGCTACGGCCTTGTTTTCCAGGCTGGCCATGATGTCGGCCAGCTCTCTCTCGGACTGGGCCAGCATGGGCCCAAGCAGTTTGGTCACAGGCAAACCGCGCAGCGACATCAGGCGGTAAGTTTCCAGCTCCAGCAGGCGCTGTGACACCCGGCCGGCACGAGTGTCAGAGATGCCTTCGGGCGCGACCACCAGCATGCGTTCAAAACCGTCAGGCCGAAGCATAAAGTTGCTGACAGCCAGGGAATGACCGTTCTGCCCGAGCATCGAGGCCATGACGGGCGGGCCACCCAACCAGCGGGTGGCTTTTTCCAGCGTGAGCTCTGGTTGATCTAAGTCGCCCGGCACCATGCCCAGCAGGATGGCGGCAATTGTGCGGCCGGGAATCGCGCGCAGCCAATCAGACTCCACCACCAGAGCAGGCAGCAAAGCCGGATCGCTGGCGCCTAGCAAGGCCTCTTGCGGCAAAGGCTGAACGATCGAGTAACGCGTGAACTCGGTGTGCCGCTCCCACTTGACGGTGTAGCCATCAAAACGCAAGCGCAAAAAATTGCCGCTCAAACGTTGCAGTGAAAGGGACGACAAGCCGGGCAACAGGCGCAGGTGTTCGCACTCTTGTTCACGGCTCACGCCCTCGTTGAGCACGGCCACGTAAACCACCAAAGCAGGCAGGTGAATGCGCGCCGTTGGCCGGGCATGGACTTCGTTATGCAGAGCTTGCCGCTGGACATCGTCCGGCGGGAGCCAGGGCGATGCGGGGGTGGCGGCGGGGGTCGGAGCTGAACTCATAGGCTAATGGTGGAGGCTGCCGTCTTCTCAAAACGAGGATTAAATCAGCTTAGCACAGCATTTATTACAGCCGCATCGAGTTTGTCAAATCTGGCGTTGTGACGCTCTGTGAGCGGCCCGCCGCCAGGAATCAATTCACCGCCGGCACCGTAGCCGATGGCCTTGAACTTCCAGACAGCGCCAATCAGTTTGAGGTTGCCCACGTGCAGGCCTTGCGCGTCCAGCACCCGGCACAGGCCCGCCTGCTCAGGCGCCAGTACCAATGGGTAAATCACCAACGGGGACTTTGTATTCACAACGGTATTGGCGCATGGGCTCTTGCCATACTTTCAATTTCAACGACCTTTGGCCTTGCGCCAGACGGCAAAGTCATCTTTGGACTGCTGCTGTGTTGGCGGGTACAAGCCGATCGTCGGGCGGCCCTTGAGCACTTCTTCGGTGACGAAATCTTCAAACGCAGTCATCTCAACCGCCTCGGCGGTAATCTCTTCAACCATGTGCGCCGGAATCACCACCACGCCTTCGCGGTCACCAATGATGACGTCACCGGGGAACACGGGTGCATCGCCGCAGCCGATCGGCACATTGATGTCCATCGCCTGGTGCACCGTCAGGTTGGTCGGTGCTGACGGACGCTGGTGGTAGGTAGGAAAAGGCAAGGCAGCGATTTCGGGCGAGTCACGAAAGCCGCCGTCGGTCACCGCGCCGGCAGCGCCGCGCACCATCAAGCGGGTGATCAAAATGGAGCCGGCCGAAGCGGCGCGGGCGTCCTTGCGGCTGTCAATCACCATCACGGCGCCCGGCGGGCATTCTTCGATAGCCACGCGCTGCGGGTGTTTCGGATCCTGAAACACCGTCATGGGGTTGAGGTCTTCACGTGCCGGAATGTAGCGCAGCGTGAAGGCCTCGCCCACCATGTTGGGCAAGCTGCTGTTAAGCGGCAGCACGTTCTGGATGAACTGGTTGCGCAGGCCGCGCTTGAACAGGGCGCTGCACAAGGTAGCAGTGCTCACGGTCTTGAGCTTGTCACGGGTGCTGTTGCTAAGAGGCATGTCGGTCTTTCAGAAAATGGCTTAAAGATTTTTGGTCATTGCGTCATGGATGGGGCTCAAAAAATATCGGGCTCGGGCACAGGCTCGCCGAACGATGTCTCGAGGTAGTCAAAATCGCAACCCTGGTCGGCCTGCATGATGTGGCGGCTGAACATCCAGCCGTAGCCACGCGCAAAGCGCTTGGCCGGTTGTACCCACAGAGCTTTGCGGCGGGCCAGTTCTTCATCGCTGACATCAAGATGGATGCTGCGCGCAGCTACATCGACGATGATCATGTCGCCGGTTTGAACCAGCGCCAGTGTGCCGCCAATGTAAGCCTCGGGCGAAACGTGCAAGATGCACGCGCCGTAGCTGGTGCCGCTCATGCGGGCGTCCGATATGCGCACCATGTCACGCACGCCTTGCTTGACCAGTTTGGTCGGTATCGGCAGCATGCCCCACTCAGGCATCCCCGGGCCGCCTTGCGGGCCGGCGTTGCGCAAGATCATCACGTGGTCGGCCGTCACATCGAGGTCCGGGTCGTCGATGGCTTTTTTCATGCTCGGGTAATCGTCAAACACCAGGGCCGGGCCGGTGTGCTTAAAGAGATGCGGCGCGCAGGCGCTGGGCTTGATGACGCAGCCATTGGGCGCCAGGTTGCCCCTGAGCACGGCCAGCGCACCTTCGGCATAGAT
>CAXNEG010000188.1:0-3692 GCA_964201305.1 Polaromonas sp. | reverse complement strand
TTGAGCACCGCCTCGTCGGCAGTGGCTTCTATCACTGCCGTCTTGTCATCGAGTTTGAAAAGCGCGAGTTTGCCGCGCTGGCCATTGATGACTTGCAGGTCGGTGACGATGGCAGCGATCAGCTGCGGCTCTCGCGAATCAATCAAGTCAGCAATCTTGCGTTTCGCAAACTGGCGCACTTCGAGCTCAACCTCTTCAAAAAGATGACCCGACAGAAAAAAGCCGATGGCTGTTTTCTCATTCATCAACCGCGTTTTAACGCCCCAGGGCATGGCCTCGACCAGCGGTGGCTCTTGCGTGCTGGCAGCGTGCGAGTCGCTCATGTCAAACAGGCCGCCCTGGTTGGCGTTGGCCTGGGTGGCCGCAGCGAAATCGAAGGCACGATCGACCGAGGCAAGCAACTCAGCGCGGTTCAGGTGCAGGTTGTCAAAAGCGCCGGCCTTGATAAGAGCCTCTACCGTGCGCTTATTGAGCTTGGACTTGTCCACGCGCACGCAAAAGTCATACAGCGAAGTAAACAGTCCACCCTCTTCGCGTGCCGCGACCATGGCCGCAATAGCTTGCTGGCCAGTGCCCTTGATGGCACCCAGGCCGTAGCGGATGCTCTTGTCGGTGATGGGCTCGAAGCGGTAGTTGCCGCGGTTGACGTCGGGCGACTCAAAGCTGATGCCCATCTTGACGGCGTCACCAAACAGCACCTTAAGCTTGTCGGTATCGTCCATCTCCACCGTCATGTTGGCGCAGAAAAACTCCGCCGTGTAATGCACCTTGAGCCAGGCCGTGTGGTAGGCCAGCAGCGAGTAGGCTGCGGCGTGCGACTTGTTGAAGCCATAGCCGGCAAAGCGCTCCATCAAATCAAAGATTTCATCGGCCTTGACTTCGTTGATCGCGTTCTTGGCCGCACCGTCACGAAATATCTGACGATGCTTGGCCATCTCGTCGGCGTCTTTTTTGCCCATGGCACGGCGCAGCATGTCCGCGCCGCCCAGCGAGTAGCCGCCCAGAATCTGCGCGGTCTGCATCACCTGCTCCTGGTAGACCATGATGCCGTAGGTCTCCGACAGCATCCCGGCCACCAACGGGTGCGGATAGACCACTTCTTCGCGGCCTTGTTTGCGCGCCACAAAGGTCGGTATCAAATCCATCGGACCGGGCCGGTACAAGGCATTGAGCGCGATCAGGTCTTCCAGGCGCGTAGGCCGCGCGTCTTTGAGCATGCGCTGCATGCCGCTGCTTTCAAACTGGAACACGGCCTCGGTTTTGCCTTCTGCAAATAGGCGGTAGACCTTGGCGTCATCGAGCGGCAGGTTTTCGAAAGCAAAATTCTCTTGGCCAACGTGACGCTGCGCGATGAACTCACGCGCAATCTCCAAAATTGTCAGTGTGGCCAGACCTAAAAAGTCGAACTTCACCAGGCCGATCGCCTCAACGTCGTTCTTGTCGTACTGACTCACCGCCGAGTCGCTGCCGGGCTGCTGATAAAGCGGGCAAAAATCGGTCAGCTTGCCCGGCGCAATCAACACGCCGCCGGCATGCATGCCGACGTTGCGTGTCAGGCCTTCCAGCTTGCGCGCCAGCTCCAGCAGGGTGCGCACGTCTTCTTCTTTGCTTTCACGCTCGGCCAGAATCGGCTCAGCCTCCAGCGCGTAAACCATCTTGTCGTTTTTATCGCGGTCCGCCGGCGGCAACTGCAGCGACACCGCCTGACCCGGCTTGTTGGGAATCAGCTTGGAGATGCTGTCGCAAAAGCCGTAAGGAAAGTCGAGTACGCGACCCACGTCACGAATGACCGCGCGCGCCGCCATGGTGCCGAAGGTAACGATCTGGCTGACCGCCTCCTTGCCGTACTTATCCTTAACGTAGTCGATCACGCGGTCGCGGTTGCTCTGGCAAAAGTCGATGTCGAAGTCGGGCATGGACACCCGCTCGGGGTTCAAAAATCGCTCGAACAGCAGGTTGTATTGCAGCGGGTCCAGGTCGGTGATGCGCAGCGAATACGCCACCAGAGAGCCGGCACCTGAACCACGGCCGGGGCCCACCGGGCAGCCGTTGTTCTTGGCCCAGTTGATGAAGTCACCGACGATCAAAAAGTAGCCGGGAAAGCCCATGTTGAGAATCACCTGAATCTCGAAGTCCAGCCGCGCCACGTACTCGGGGCGTTTTTCTTCGCGCAGCTTGTCGTCGGGGTAGAGGTGCAGCAGCCGCCCTTTCAGGCCCTCGTGAGAGGCATGGCGAAAGTAAGCGTCAATCGGCAGGCGCACGCCATCGACTTCAGGCGTCGGGTAGTCGGGCAGCATGGGTTTGCCCAGCTCCAGCTCCAGGTTGCAGCGCTTGGCAATTTCAACCGAGTTGGCCAGCGCCGACGGAATGTCAGCGAACAACTCGCTCATCTGCGCCTGGCTTTTGAAGTACTGCTCGCGCGTGAACTTGCGCACGCGCCGCGCATTGCCCAGGATCTCGCCTTCCGAAATGCACACACGCGCTTCGTGGGCCTCGTAATCGTCGCTGGTCAAAAACTGCACCGGGTGCGTGGCCACCACCGGGAGCTTCAATCGCGCAGCCAGTTGCACCGCAGAGAGCACATGGCGCTCGTCATCGGCACGCCCGGCACGTTGCACTTCCAGGTAAAAGCGGTGCGGAAACATACCGGCCAAGTGCAGCGCGCATTCCATCGCACGCGCCTGGTCGCCTTGCAGCAACGCCTGACCCACCGCGCCGGTCTGTGCGCCGGCCAGTGCGATCAGACCTTCGCCGAGTTCCTGCAGCCATTGAAGCTTGATGATGGCCTGATCGCGCACCACATTTTTTGTCCAGGCGCGGGTGATCAGCTCTGACAAATTGAGGTAGCCGCGCCGGTCTTGTACCAGCAACAGCAAGCGGGCCGGTGGCGCGCCGGGGTCTTTCCCGGGCACTTCGACCCAGAGGTCGGCACCGATCAGTGGCTTGACGCCCTTGCCGCGGGCCTGCTTGTAAAACTTAACCGTGCCAAACAAATTAGACAGGTCGGTGATGGCCAGTGCCGGCTGCTCATCGGCCTTGGCGGCCCCGACGATGTCATCAATTCGGTTGGTGCCGTCAACAACGGAAAACTCAGTGTGAATACGCAAATGAACAAACATACGAATCATTTTAGGCGCCGCTTGCGCCCGAAATGAAGATCGCCGAGCGTCCATTTTTTAGTTCTTTTGTACTAAAATCTACCGCATGTCCATCCTCAATATTGCCGCCTACCGTTTTGTCACTCTGACCGAACTGCCAGGCCTGCAAACAACACTGCACCAAGCCCTGAGCTACCACAGCATCAAGGGCACGGTGCTGCTGGCCCAAGAAGGCATTAACCTGTTTTTGGCCGGCGAGGCTGTCGCAGTGCACCGCTTTTTGGACTGGCTTCGGTTTAACAGCCGTTTTGCTGGTTTAGAGGTCAAGCAGAGCTGGTCCGAGCTACAGCCTTTTCAAAAACTGCAGGTGAAGATCAAGTCTGAAATCATTCGCATGAACCGTCCTGCGATTGCACCGGCCCAAGGCCGTGCGCCAACGGTGAAAGCGGCCACACTGAAAATCTGGCTGGACCAGGGCCATGACGACCAAGGCCAGCCAGTGGTGACACTGGACACGCGCAACCACTTTGAGGTGGACTGCGGGACATTTGCCGGTGCCATCGATTGGCGGCTGAACAAATTCACCGAGTTTCC
>CAXNEG010000187.1:0-3692 GCA_964201305.1 Polaromonas sp. | reverse complement strand
CCGGTGATCGGTCCGCGTGAGCGCTGGCCGTAAAGATGCACCAGCGTGGCAAAGGCCGCTTCATACAGACCAGCGGCCATGGCCATGCCCAGAATGCACCAGCCCGCAAACAGACCGACAGGCCCTTGCGCCAGCGCCAGGCAGACCAGGCCGAGCGCAAACACCAGGCTGTTGAGCATCAGCACACGACGTCCGCCGAAGCGGTCAATCGCCCGGCCGGCCAGCGGTCCCAGCAGGGCGGACACCACCAGCGCGGCTGAAAAAGCAGCAAAGATCAGCGGGCTGCTCACACCCAGATCGCGCGCCATCGAGTTCGCCAGCATGGCAGGCAGGTAGTAGCTCGAGGCCCATGCCAGCGTTTGCGCCACACCCAGGCAGGCAACGGTGCGCGTTTGGGGTGTCATTGCAGAGCCCGGCCGCTAAGCGTTTGCATGCACTTTATTTTGTTCACGCCTATCTGAGCTTGTATCGCCGGGCTGCGAAAGATCTGAAACTTGAAAGGTAAAAAATTATTCATCTGTGCAGCATAGTAGTCGCCCCAAATCAGATTCAACAGCCGTTTGACATTGATTTGCCACGTGATCGACATGCACCTGTCATGCGCTGCTTAGAGAATTCATCTCAAGCCCAACAATCCTAGGAAGCACACATGCAGTACGAGCAAAACAGCGCAGGTTTGTCACCCCAGCAAGAGCAGCCGCTACCGCAACGCCTGCGCCCGGACCAGGTGCTGCTGAAGATTTTGCGTTGCACAGCCCAGTCCATGGCCAACAGCCCGGGTGGGCTGCGTTTTGTGGCCGGTACCCGACCCTGGCTGGAGGGCCTGAACGCCGGCATCCAACGCCTGCCTGATGGCCATCAAGGCTAATTTAAAAAGTAATTATTCAGCGACTGATCCATTTCTAGGAATTTCAAATGAAAGAATTGCCCAGCCCGACTTTTTACCTGTCGCCCATAGCCTTGCCGCGGGGATTGTTGGAGCGCAGCGAGCAGTTGATACATCCGGTGCCTATGGCCCCGCCAGTTGTATCTTCGATTCAGGTGAGCTGGGCGCGCAACCTGGATGAGGTTCGTGCTGCGCAACGCTTGCGCTACCAGGTCTTTGCGGTTGAGATGGGCGCACGCTTGGACACCAAGGTGCCTGGACATGACGTGGACCTGTTTGACGACTACTGCGAACACCTCTTGGTGCGCGATCAGGCCACGCAGGAGGTCATCGGGACTTACCGCGCCTTGACGCCCACGCAGGCGCGTCGCGCCGGTGGCACCTACAGTGACATGGAGTTTGACCTCACGCGCCTGCGCTCATTGCGCTCGCGCATGGTGGAGTTGGGCCGCAGTTGTGTGCACGCCGATCACCGGCAGGGTGCGGTGATTCTGGCCTTGTGGGGCGCACTGGCGCAGTTCATGTCGCGTAACCAGCTCGACACCATGATCGGTTGCGCCAGCATTCCCATGCAATACGGCGGCACGTCCACGGGTCACGCCGCCGCCAGCATCTGGCGCCAATTGCGCCAAACTCATCTGGCCGGCATTGACTGGCATGTCACGCCGCGACTGGCTTTGCCGGTAGACCGGCTGGATGATTCGCTGGACGTTGAGCCGCCCGCTTTGATCAAGGGCTACTTGCGCTTGGGTGCCAAGGTGTTGGGTGCACCGGCCTGGGATCCGGATTTCAACTCGGCAGATTTGCCCATGATGATGCGTATCGCTGATTTGCCACCGCGTTACCGCAAGCGCTTTGACGCCGCTGCAGATTAAGACCTGGGGCCGAAGTGCCTTGGGTTTTGGGTTTGACCCGCTTTTCACCATACTGTCATTTCTTTGTCATAAATGGATTCCACAATCAAAACGACCTTGATTAAATTTGATTGAGCGTTGGGGCTCGACAATCCACTGCCTGAATGGTTTTCATCTATGCCCAATCCCAATGAAATGAAGATGCCGCTTTTTGCGGCCAGCTCATCGCGCCTGAATTTTCTCAACCGTGACGTCAGTATTCTGGCGTTCAACGAGCGTGTCCTGGACTTGGCAACACAAACTCAGACGCCCTTGCTGGAGCGCTTGCGGTTTTTGTGCATTGTTTCTTCGAATCTGGATGAGTTTTTTGAAGTCCGCGCTGAGCCACATTTGTCTGCGCTGCGCTTGAAGGGGGGCAAATCTTCAGAAGCGCAAGCTGCCTATGTCGCGTTGTCTGAGGTTGCCCATGCCATCGTGGAGCAACAGTACCGTCTGTACAACGATGTCTTGTTGCCGGAGTTCGCCCGGCAGGGTATTCATTTGCTCTCGCACAGCGAGCGCAATGCAGCTCAAAAGCGTTGGGTCAAAGCTTATTTTTTGCGCGAAGTGCGGCCATTGTTGATCCCGGTCGGCCTGGATCCATCGCACCCATTCCCGATGGTTGCCAACAAATCGCTCAATTTCATTGTCCGGCTGGGCGGCAAAGATGCTTTTGGGCGTGAAAACGAAATTGCCATTGTCAAAGTGCCTCGCGTGTTGCCTCGCATTATTCAAATCCCCGACAACGATGGCAAAGGAAAATTACACTTTGTCGCTTTAACCAGCGTGATCCGCTCACACCTGGCTGATCTCTTTCCGGGGCGCGATGTGCAGCAGTTTTCGCAGTTCCGTGTGACCCGGCACTCTGACCTTGCGGTGGACGAGGAAGATGTTTTGAACCTGCGCACGGCCTTGCGTGCCGGCCTCGAACAACGCAACTACGGACAAGCCCTGAGGCTGGAGGTTTCCGCCGGTTGCTCTGAGCACTTGTCTCAATTTTTACTGGAGCAGTTTGATCTGCCTGCCGAAGCGCTGTACAGGGTTCCCGGCCCGGTGAACTTGGTCCGGCTAACACAGCTGGTCGATCTGGTGAATGACCCCGCTCTCTTGTTCCCTCCGTACAAAGCTTCCTACCCGCAACAACTCAAGCAGGGCGAATCGATTTTCAAAAAGCTCAAAGAAGGTGATGTGTGCATTCACCAGCCCTTTGAAAGCTTTGATGGCGTTTTGGCATTTTTGCGTGAGGCTGTCAATGATCCGCAGGTACTGGCGATCAAGCAGACGATTTACCGTACCGGGACGGATTCCGAGCTGATGGTTTTGCTGCGCGAGGCTGTCAGGCGCGGCAAAGAAGTCACTGTGGTGGTGGAGCTCAAGGCCCGCTTTGACGAAGAAGCCAACATCAATTGGGCCGAGATGCTGGAGTCGATTGGAGCGCAGGTGGTCTACGGCATTGTGGGTCTCAAGACACACGCCAAAATGCTGCTGGTAACGCGTCGTGAGGGCAAGCTTCTCAAACGCTACGGCCATCTCTCGACGGGCAACTACAACCCCAAAACTGCGCGTCTTTACACCGATGTGAGTTACCTCACTGCCAACCCATTGCTGACCCTGGACATGGAAAATGTATTTTTTCATCTGGCCAGCCAAAGCCGCTTGCCCAAACTCAAGCAACTGGTACTCGCGCCCTTCCAGTTGCACGCCAAAATACTTCAGATGATTGAAGCTCTGGGAGCAGCGGCTGCCCGAGGCGAAGAAACGCGTTTGGTGGCCAAAATGAATGCCTTGACGGATGAGGGCTTGATGCATGCGCTGGTCCGTGCCGGCCAGCAGGGCGTGAAAATTGACCTTATCGTCAGGGGCGCTTGCATGTTGCCAGCGCAGGTTCCGGGTGTGACAGACAACATCCGGGT